>JASHVM010000148.1:0-4444 GCA_030044595.1 Streptosporangiaceae bacterium | reverse complement strand
TCCAGGACCGCGTTGAGCAGGCGGCCCGCGTCTCGGTCAGCGATCTCCGGCCCGCGCGGCCGGCCTCTCAGCTCCATCGCGCCGTAGCCGAGAATGGTCACCTCTGCGCCGGTAGCCCCGAGGGTCCGCGTCATGATCGCCATGTCTCCAACGCTATCCCGGAAGATCGTCGGGCCGGCCCGCTTGAGAAGGCCTAGTCGGCAGGTGCGGATTGCAACAAGCTGATCACAGGTTGTTCGTTACCGTCTGTCATGGCTGATAGCTGGGCGCGCGTCGTCGCGGGGCAGCGCACGCTCACGCACCAGGATCAGGAAGGCGCGGAGGGTCATTCCTCCCAGGGGGGAACCTCCCCGCGAGCAGCCAGCATCGAATGGTAGCCGGGCTGGCGGAACATCTGGTGCAGCTGGCGTCGGCGTACGCCCTGGTTGCTCCAGTCGTAAAGCGGGAACGCCATGGCGTCGCGCATGATGTGCTCCAGCGGTGCCAGGTCTTTGGTGTAGCTGGCGGTGCCGACGACCCGCATGCAGTCGTAGACGGCGCTGACGGCGGCCTCGGAGCAGTAAACCTTCGTCATGATCGCTAGTTCCTGCGCACGCCCCCCGGTTTGGTCGAGATCGTGGCAGGCCTTCCAGGTGAGGTAGCGGCAGGCCTCGATGCGCATCTTGATGTCGGCCAGCATGAATCCGACGCTCTGGTGCTCAATGACAGGTACCGTGCCGAGTCTCTTCTCGTTCCGGGTGAAGTCCAGGGCGTAGTCGAAAGCGGCCCGCATGGTTCCCACGCACGCCGCCCCGATCAGCGCAGCCGTCCAGCTGAAGGCCTCGGCGACGATCCGCCTGGCTTGTCGTCCGGGCTGGCCGATGAGGTTGCCGGCGGGCACGCGGACTTGGTCGAAACGCATGCGAGGGGTGACCACGCCGCGGTGGCCGACCTTGTCGTACACGTCCACCACGCTGATGCCAGCGCTGTGTCCCGGCACGGCGATTACGGCCAGTGCCTCATCGGCGCCTGCTGCCGGATCGGTTCGGCAGATGACGGTGTAGAGATGGCAGCCTGTCTTGTCCCACCCGGTCCCGTTGACGGTGAAGTGCTTCTCGCCGGTGATTACCCACTGGTCACCATCACGGGTTGCTATGGTCTGCAATCCGCCGGACGGGTCGGGCGAGTCGAAGTTGGCGCCGCCGCCGATGTCGGTGAAGGCGCAGGCGGCGAGCAGCTCGCCCTCGTTGTCGTCGGCGAAGGGCCGCAGCAGGTCCTCCTTCTGTTCGGGCCTCCCGTAGTGGATCACCGGGTGCAGGGCCAGCCCGCACGCCAGCATGGTCGTCGGCACGTTAACGTCGACGCGGCAGAGCTCCTCAGCGGCGATCGCGATATCGACCATGGGCAAGCCGGCCCCGCCGTAGGCGACGGGGATGTACGACCGGGTGAATCCGGCCTTGGCCATCTGCCGGTAGGCCTCGCGGCCCGCCAGGAACGACTCCCAGCCGTCGGCTGACCGGTCGATCCTGTCCGCGACGGGCTCGAGTACCCGGTCGGCGAACTCTCTCGCGTTCTTCTGCAAGTCCCGCTGGCCGTCGCTCAGCGCAAAGTCGATAGGCACTGCCATCTCCTCCCTGTCCCGCTCTGACTCCCGGTATCTGCCCTCGCTTGGGCGTTCCCGGCTCTGCGCCCGGGCTTGCCTGCAGCCGGTCGCGGCGGGCTAGGCCGGGCTGGCCGGCTCGGAAGGGAGTGGGATGCTGGCCAGAAGTACCGTCCCGCCGTCGGCCGGGCTGATGATGTTCATTGTCCCGCTGAGCGCGCCGATGCGGTCGCGCAACCCGTTCAGCCCGCTGGTTTCCGACCGGGGCTGGGCGCCGCCGATCCCGTCGTCGCGTACCTGGACGTCGCACCGGTCGCCCTCAACTTCGACCCGGACCCACGCGGACGTCGCGCGGGCGTGCTTGACCACGTTGGTGAGCGCCTCTGAGCAGAAGAAGTAGATGCTCGCCTCGAGCGGTGCGGGGAGCCTGCGGGCGCGTACCTCGATCTGGACCGGGATCGGCAGCTGGGCGGCGAGGGCGTCGATGGCCGCGGCGAGGCCGCGCTGGGTGAGGATGGCCGGATGGATTCCCGCGGCGATCTCACGCAGGTCGTCGATCCCGCGCTGGGCGTGGCGGAGGGCCAGGCCAAGGAACTGCCTGGCGTGCTGGGGCGCGGATTCCCATTTCTGGTCGGCGAGCTGGAGATTGATCAGCGTGCTGACGAACCGCTGCTGGGCGCCGTCGTGCAGGTCGCGGGTGACCCGCTGGCGGGCGGCGTCGGAGGCGGCGACCAGGCGCGCCCGCGACGCTTTCAGCTCTTGCTCGGCGCGCTGGCGCTCGGTGATGTCACGTACATAGCCGGTGAACACCGGCGCATCGGCCGCCCCAGTGCGGGTAACCGTCACCTCGGCCGGGAACTGGCTTCCGTCAGCGCGCATCGCCGTCATCTCGATTCGCTGGTCGAGGATGCGCGCCTGCCCGGTGGTCAGGTAGCGGGCGAAGCCTTGCCGGTGAGCTTCGCGCAGCGCGGGCGGCATGACGATGTCCGCGAGTTCCCGGCCGATCACCTCAGCAGCCCGGTAGCCGAAGATGCGCTCGAACGCGCTATTCACGTACGTCACGCGAGCGCACCGGTCGATGCTGATGACCGCGTCGAGGGCGGCTTCGAGGATCGCACGCTGGCGAGCCTCGCTCGCCGCCAGCTCCGCCGCGCGGGCCTGGGCGATATCACGTTCGCGGGCCGCCCGGCTGCGCAACTCCGCCTCAGCGAGGCTCTGCAGGCGGGCCAGTTCCAGGCTCAGCACGGTCGCGGCATACTCGAGCGCGGCGCGATCGGTCTCGCTGGCGGCCCGGGCCGGGTCAACGAGCGCAATGACGGCGAGGACGTCAGCGCGCGGGTTGGCCAGCGCCAGCCAGGCGCGGTCGTGGTAGATCGCGCGGCGAGCCGTCCGCAGCCGGCCGATGAGCTCCTGCCGTCGGCCCGGCTGCTCTGCAGCGAGGTGATCACCCGGGACGGTACCAGCGGTGGCGCGGGCGCGGCCGGACACGTCCTGGATGAGTATCCCGAACCCGGTGAGCTCGTGCAGGGTCGCGGCGATGCCCGTCTCCCCGGCGTTCGGAGCGATCTCGTTCAGCCGACGGTGGATCTCCATGATCCTGGTCAGCGTCGAGATCGTCGACTCGAGCTCGGCGTTGAGCGCGGCCACCCGCTGCGCCGTCGACCGCTCGGCCGCGATCAGCTCCAGCTTGGCGATCACGGTGCCGCATAGCTGCGCGAGCACCGAGAGCAGGAACGTCTCCTCGCCGGACAGGGCTTTGCCGCCGGCGACCATCAAGAAGACTGGCTCCTCGGCGAGCGGAGAGGTCAGCGGGAACGCCGACCACGAGGGGAAGCCGCCCAGCTCGAGCCGGCCAGGCGCCGCAACCCTGGCCAGCGCGTCGCTCAGGTCGCCGGGGGCTTGCTGATAGTAGCCGCCCGACCGGCGGGGGTGCCAGGCCAGCGCCTTCTCGCACCGCACGATCGACGGGATCGCGGTGGTGACCAGGCGCATGACCTGGGCGGGCGAAGACGCCTGGGTCAAGATCATCGACAACGTGAAGACCGCATTGACCGACGACAACTTCGCGTTGACGGCCAGTTCCAGCTCGCTCGCGCTCGATGCGCCGCGCGTGGTTGACGTCATCCGCTGCCGGGGAACTGGCGGGCGGGAATGTAGTACGGATTGGTGATAATCATCCCGTTGACGAAGATCCGGGGATGAGTCTTGAGCACGTACATGACCATCTCGCCATCGAACAGGTCAAGGTCATACAGGCACATGATGAACTGCGGGTACCGGGGCGCCAGCTCACTCACCTCCGACTCGGCGGTGAACCACGTCTTCATGTCAACCGCCTTGCGGGCCACGACACTCGCATCGCCCACCAGCCAGACGCGGTCGTAACCGTCGGAGAGCACTCCCTTGACCATCGTCTCCAGATTGGAGATGAATGCATCCTTAGAGAAGTAGCCCTCGGGCAGGTACCCTTCCTCTTCGGTGAAGAACTGCAGGATATCGTCCCGGGGCATGAGCTCGGCGGGAATCCGGTCCCGTACCGAGGACGGCGTGTCGATGAAGCAGACACATTTGTTGCCCGCACGCAGACCTCTCGAAACGAAGTCCACGACGACATCGTGCAAGGAGGCGCTGCCGCCGCTATAAAAGGCGCAGACGTGGTCACCGACCTGGAATCCAAGTTCAGGGATGTCCGTTGCTCGCGGGCCCATGGCGCACCTCCCGGCTGCCGCAGCAGTCTACCTCCGCCGGTTCGGCCAGCCCAAGGCGTCGAGCGGCGCGGTCGGGTGTCCTTTCCCCAAGGTACGAGCCTGCCTGTGACAGGCCGGGCGGCCAATAGGGGTGCCTTCAGTCCCGGGTTCGGGTTCT
>JASHVM010000147.1:0-10783 GCA_030044595.1 Streptosporangiaceae bacterium | reverse complement strand
GGACCCGAACGGGCCGGCCGGGGCGAGGCAGCCGTGAACCTCGACGCCGTCCGGCGCATCGCCGACGCTGTCCTGTACGAGGGCTACATCTTGTACCCGTACCGGGCCTCGGCGGCCAAGAACCGCAGCCGCTGGCAGTTCGGCGTGATCATGGCGCCCGGCTACGTCGCGGCCGACCCCTCCGAACGCAGCTTCACCCAGGCCGAGTGCGTCCTGGAGCACTCGGGGCAGCCCGCGCTCCAGGTCGTCCTGCGGTTCCTGCAGGTCCAGCGGCGGACCACCGAAGGGGCAACCGCGGACGCCGCGGCGTCCTGGGACGAGGCGGTGGAACGCGAGGTCGAGTTCACGGTCGACGGAACCGACCTGCTCGGCGCGGGCTGCGTCGAGGAGTTCGCCATCGCGGGAGGCGAAGACCACCAGCCGCTCGGCGCGCCCGGATCGGGCCAGCCCGGGTTGGCGGTCCGCCGCCGGGCACCGCTGGCCGGCGCCGTAGCGGTTCGCGCCACCCCGGTGCCCGGCCCGTGGCGGGCGGTCCGGCTCCAGGTCCGGGTGGAGAACCGGACCGCAGCCGGCCCGGTGCCCGGGCTCAGGGCAGAGGCGCTGCCGACGGCGCTGGTCGCGGCGCACGTCATCATCGGCGTGTCCGGCGGGGAGTTCATCTCGATGACCGATCCGCCGGAGTGGGCGAAATCGGCCGTGGCCGAGTGCGAGAACATCGGCGGCTGGCCCGTCCTGGCCGACCCCGGCCGCGGGCGGCAGGTCATGCTGTCCGCGCCGATCATCCTGTACGACTACCCCGAGCTCGCGCCGGAAAGCGCGGGCGAACTCTACGACGGCACCGAGATCGACGAGATCCTCACGCTCCGCACGCTCGCGCTCTCCGACGAGGAGAAGCTCGAAGCGCGGGCCACCGATCCGCGGGCGGCCGCGCTGATCGACCGGGTCGAGTCACTGGACGCGCAGGCGATGGGACGGCTGCACGGCACCATCCGGTCGCTTCGCCCCGCCTCCGGCGCGGGCCGTCCGGCCTCCGGCCAGGGGCGCGCGGGCGCCTCCGGCGACGGGAACGGCGCGAGCTTCGCGGACCGGCTGGCCGAGTCCGAGCCGGCCGTTCCCTGGTGGGATCCGGACGCCGACGCGTCCGTGTCGCCAGGGACGGACACGGTGACCATCGGCGGGCAGCGGGTCGCCCGCGGCAGCCGGGTCAGGCTCCGGCCGGGCAGGCGCCGCAGCGACGCGCAGGACATGTTCCTGACCGGGCGGATCGCCGAAGTCCAGGCGGTGCTGCTCGACGTCGACGACCAGCCGTACCTCGCGGTGTCGCTGGCCGACGACCCGGACGAGGACATCCGGATCGCGCACGGGCGGTTCCTGTACTTCATGACCGACGAGGTGGAGCCCTGCGAGGCCGCGCCGTGACCGGGCGGACGCTGGTGGCGGGGGTCGGCAACGTGTTCCTGGGTGACGACGCGTTCGGCGTCGAGGTGATCCGGCTGCTCGCCGAGCGGCCTTCCCCGCCGGGCGTGCAGGTCCAGGACTTCGGCATCCGCGGCGTCCACCTGGCCTACGAGCTGCTCAACGGCTATGACCTGTTCGTGCTCGTGGACGCGGCGGCGCGCGGGGAAGAACCGGGCACGGTCACGGTCCTGGAGGCGGACCCGCCCGCCCCGGACGCCGTCGCCGAGCCGGTCATGGACGCGCACAGCCTGACCCCGGACAGCATCTTCGCCATGCTCTCGGCGCTGGGCGGGCACCCCGGGCGGAGCCTCGTGGTGGCGTGCGAGCCGGCCGACGTCAGCCCCGGCATGGGCCTGTCCGGGCCGGTGCAGGAGGCGTTGCCGCACGCGGTGCGGGCCGTGCAGGACATCCTGGCCCGGGCGGCCGAGGCCGGCCAGGGCCGGCCCGCGGAAGAAGCAGACGAGCGGGAAGCGACGACGACTTAGGCAGCACATCGGTGGCGGACTGACCTGGAAGGAGGTGCTCGAGATGGTGACCAGGCTGATCAAGGCGGCTCTGATCGCCGCGCTGCTGGCGCTGGTGATCGATTCGCTACCGGACATCAAGCGGTACCTCGAACTCCGTGACATGTAACCCACGCGGGTCAAGAAGGGTGTGATGGGCGTGGAAGTAGTACTCGGTTTCGTGGTCGGCTACTGGGTGGGCTCGCGGCAGGGGCGGCAGGGCCTGCAGCAGGCGCTGGACTCGGCCCAGGCGATATGGGCGTCCCCGGAGACCAGGCGGCTGGTGGGCGAGAGCCTGTCCGTCATCGAGGCGGCGGCCGGGCCCGCCCTGGACCGGCTGGGCGGGAAGTCCAACGGCACCCGGGCGGCGCTTATCGGTAGCGTGGTGGACGAGCTCATCGAGCGGCGGCAGGCTCGCCGTGCGGCGTGAGCCCATGGGTGGAACGCATGCATGAATTCGGCTTGTGTGAGGGCGTGCTGGCCGCGGTGCGCCAGCGCGCCGGCGGCCGCCAGGTCGCCGGGGTCCGGGTCCGGTTCGGAGTCCGGCATGCTGTCGACCAGGAATCCCTGGCGCAGGCGTTCAGCGTCGTGGCCGAGGGCACCGAGGCGGCCGGCGCCGCCGTCGAGCTCGTCACGGTGCCGGCGCTGATCTGCTGCCGGGACTGCGGGTTCAGCGGGGAGACAACCGACCTGCTGGCCGTATGCCCGAGCTGCTCCGGCGCTGACGTCGAGATGAGCGGCGGGGACGAGATGGTCCTCGAATCGATCAGGTACGCGCCGGCCGCGGCCCCCAGCGCCGGCTGAGAGGGGATAGGTATGTGCCTGGGCATCCCGGCCCAGCTCGTCGACGGCGAGGTGGATCATCCCGACCTGGCCATGGTCGACATGGGCGGCGTGTCCCGCGTGGTCAACGTCGGCCTGCTCGACGAGCCACCCGGGCCCGGTGACTGGGTGCTCGTGCACATGGGTTTCGCGCTTTCCGTCATGACCCCGGCGGAGGCGCGGGACGCCCTGACGGCGCTCGGCGCGGAAAGGGAAGCAGAGCACGAAGCGGCCAGGAGGATCAGGTGACCGGGGCGGCACCGCCGCCCGCCGCCCCCGGCACGGACGGCCCGCTGATGTTCGTCAGGTACGCCTACCCGCCGAACGCCCTCGGTTACTGCGGACCCGCCGACTTCGCCGCGTTGCGCGAGTACGCCGTGGCCGGGGTGGTGGACCGCGGGCTGGTCCAGCTGGCCCAGGCGTTCGCCGGCGCGTGGCCGTACCTGGAGCTGATCGCCTCGGGCTGCGGGATCGCCGATCCGCTCGACCAGCGCGTGGTCGAGGCCTACTGGGTCGGCAACGACCTGCTCGACAAGGTTCCCGTCACCGCGATCGGCAACTCGATGCAGGAGCGCTTCGGCCGCCGGACCGGCAGCCAGTTCCAGTTCCTGGCCGAGGGCGTGCTGGCCGGCGGGGTGCCGCATCACAGCTTCGCCGTGTTCGGCGTCTACCCGTGGACCGGTCTGCTGCGCGATGACCGCAAGGCGAAGCACGCGCTCATGGTCCTGGACCGGTGCCGGATCCGGTGGGGGCGGGTGACCGCCGTGCACGGCGACCAGGCGGCCGTCGAGTACCGCCCGCTGTGCTGGGACGGGCGGCTGCTGACCCTGGGTGAGCCGGCGACCGAGACGGCCCGGCTGGCCCTGGACGGCGCCAGCATCGCCCACCCGATCAGCGCCGGTGACTGGGTGTCGCTGCACTGGGACTGGATCTGCGACCGGCTCACCCGGCGCCAGCTCCGCGCGCTGCGCGGGTTCACCCTGCGCCACCTGGACATGGTCAACCACCGCGTCGAGCATCCCGGACCGCTCGCCGTCCTCGGCTGACGGCCGCCGGTCCGGCCCTCGGTGAACCGCGGCATCGCCGTCGGCCAGCGCCGCGTCGCGGCACGGGACGGCACCGATCAGGACGCGGCCGGGGTGACCACGAACTGGCGCAGGTACAGGTCGCGGAATGTCACCGGCCCGCGCGGGCCGGGCACCGCGTCGAGGTTGATGCCCGTCTCCGGCACCGACAGCAGCTTGAAGCCGTCGAGCAGGCGCGTGGTGGCGTTCCGGAACGCGCCGGTGCCGGCGTAGGCGTCCAGGAACTGGGCGGCCGCGCCGGGGTCTTCGGTGACGATGGCCGCGGCCAGGCCGGAGGTCTCCTCGTTGGCCACGGCGGCGGCCTCGCGCGGCCCGTCGGCCGAGGCGACCGTCACGGTCGCCTCGTGACCGGCGTCCAGCGCCCATTCGTGGCCGAGCGGATGGGAGTGCGGCGGTAGCGACGCGGTGATCCCCAGCCGCCCCAGCAGCGCCCGGACCCGCGGCGCCATCTCGTCCCACAAGGACGGGTGCAGCAGCAGCAGGTTGAGCCGGTTGCAGACGCCCAGCCGGTCCAGGCTGGCCTCGATCAGCCGTTCCGCCAGGGCCAGGTCGGCGTCGGCATCGATGAACATGACCGCGCCGCCGTCGGCGTGGGCCATGGTGCGCACGCCGTGCCGGGCCGCCTCGGCGGCCAGCGCCCGGGTACTGTCGCCGCTGCCCCGCAGGATCACCAGCGGGATCAGCCCGGGCTGGCTGACCAGGGCGCGGGCGGAGTCCTGTCCGGGCACGCGGACCAGCTGGATCATGGCCGGGTTGAGCCCGGCGGCGCCGAGCGCGGGCGCGAGCACGTGATCGGCCAGCGCGACGGCCGAACGGATCGCCGCCGAGCCGGTCCGCAGCACGCCTGCGTTGCGGGACTTGACGAACTGCGACGCGATATCGGTGACCACGTTGGGCCTGGCCTCGAAGTTGGCCCCGATCACGCCCACCGGCCTGCGGCGTTCTTCCAGGACCAGCCCGCCGGGCAGGTCGGCGAGCACCCGCCGCGACGGCTCGGCCGGGACGCGGGCCAGCGCGCGGAGCTGGTCGGTCATGGCCTCCAGCCGGGCCTCGTCCAGCCGCAGCCGGTCGAGCAGAGCGTCGGCGATGCCGCCGGCTCGCGCCGCGCGCATGTCCTCGGAGTTGGCCGCGAGTATCTCGCCGGCCCGGCGGCCCAGCCGGTCGGCGATACCCAGCAGCGCGGCGTCGAGCCGGTCGCTGGGCAGAGCGGCCAGGTCGGCGACCGTGGCCCGGGCCGCCCGCGCGGCGGCCTCTACCGCCGCCAGCGCTCCGGCGTCCGTAGTCGGTTGAGTCTGTTCAGTCAATCGATCGATCCCTTGGGTTCTGGCGCGACGGCCGGCGCGGCCGGCCCGGTCGGCCCGGTCGGCCCCAGGCTACGCGGTGTCGCTCGCAGCGGCGGGGCGTCCAGGGCGCAGCTGAACTCTTGCGGCGTGGTCTCAGCGCACCTGGCCGGGGCGGGGTTGCGGATGGTGAGGGCGGCCAGCACGCCTCCCGCGGCGCAGAAGGCGGCAGCCATCAGCGCCGCCTTCTTGAAGTCGGCGCCGAGCACGGCCGGGTGCAGGTAGCTGTCCCCGGTGATGCCGGCCAGCGCGGGCAGCACCGCCACCGCGATCAGCCCGGCCGCGCGGGCCACGTCGTTGTTGACCGCCGAGGCGACGCCCGCGTGCTCGGCCGGGGCGGCGGACAGGGCGGTCGAGGTCAGCGGCGCCACCATGATCGCCACCCCGAACCCGAACACCACCACCGCCGGCAGCACCGCGGTCAGGTAGTCGCCCGATCCGCCGACCCTGGTGAACAGCAGGAACGAGGCGGCGATGACCAGCGGCCCGACCGACATCTGCAGCCGCGGCCCGATCCGGGCGGCCAGCGCCCCGGACCGGGACGACAGCAGGAGCATCACGACGGTCACCGGCAGCAGCGAGGCGCCGGCTTCCAGCGGGCTGTAGCCGTGCACCACCTGCAGCACCACGGGGACGAGGAACAGCAGCCCGCCGAGCGCCGCGTACACGACGAACGTCACCGTGTTGGCCGCGGTGAACTGCCGGGACCTGAAGATCCCGAGCGGCAGCATCGGCTCCGATTCCTTCGCCTCGACCAGGACGAACAGGCCGAGCAGCGCCGCCCCCGCGGCCAGCGGGACCAGCACCTGCACCGATCCCCATCCCGCCGACGAGGCCGCGATCAGCCCGTAGGTGATCCCGGCCAGCGCGCCGCTGATGGTGACCGCGCCGCGCACGTCCAGCTTGGGCGGAGGGCCGGGTGCCCGGGTCTCGGGCACGTGCCGGGCGGCGATGACCACCACCAGCACGGCGATCGGCAGGTTGATGAAGAACACCAGCCGCCACGACACCGCGCTGATCAGCCACCCCCCGAGGAACGGGCCGATGGCGGTGGCGACGCCGCCGAACCCCGACCACGCGCCGATGGCGGCCGACCGGTCCTTCTGAGCGAACGACGCCTGCAGGATCGCCAGGCTGCCAGGAGTCAGCAGGGCCCCGCCGACCCCCTGCAGGGCGCGCGCCGCGATCAGGATCCCGGCGCTCGGCGCCACCCCGCACAGCACCGACGCGGCCGCGAACCATACGGTGCCGACCTGGAACACCCGCCGCCGCCCGTAGCTGTCGCCGAGCTTGCCGCCGAGCAGCAGCAGCCCGGCCAACGTCAGCGTGTAAGCGTCCACCACCCATTGCACGGTGCCCACGGTGGCGTGGAAGTCCCGGCCGATGGCCGGCAGCGCGATCCCGACCACCGTCGCGTCGAGAGCGGCCATGCCCGAGCCGAGCACGGTGGCGGCCACCACCCACCGGCCCCGCGCGGTCGCCATCCGCAGGTCAGGAAAACCCGCAGTATCCGGCTGGGTGGGCACGCGCACTGGACCTTCCTCCGCGAGGACCGCAGGTGGTGGTGGCAGGCACGGACCACGGCCCGTTCGGGATCATTAAGAATTTAAATTAGTCCGAACGGACCGTGGTGGCACTATCCCCGGCCACCGCGGGGACCTCCGGTGACGGCGGCGCGGCGGGCTCGCGGCCGGCACGCCCCGAGCCCGCGCGCGTGGCCAGCACCGAACCGGTGAGGATCAGCACGAACGACACGCCGATCGCGGCGGTCAGGTGCTCGCCGAGGACCAGGACGCCGAGCGTGACCGCGACGGCCGGGTTGATGTAGGTGATGACCGTGGCGCGGGCCGGGCCGACCTCGGCGATCAGCCGGAAGAAGACCAGGAACCCGGCTGCCGTGCAGATCACCCCGAGACCGGCGAGCGCGCCGAGGACCTGGGGTGACGGCACCGAGCGCGGCCAGGTGAGCGCCGCGAACGGCGCGTAGACGACCGCGGCCGCGCCCAGGCACACCGCGTTGACCGCGACGGGCGGAAGGCTGGACAGCTTGCGGTTGGCGATCAGCGGACCCATGGAATAGCCCAGCGCGGTGAGCAGCACCAAGATGACCGGCAGCGTGCCGCCGCGGCCCGCGCCCGGCCCGGCGAGCAGGGCCACGCCGGCCAGCCCGATGGCCAGGCCGACCCACCGGACCCGCGTCAGCCGGTCACCGCTGCGGGTCAGCCAGGCCAGCAGCGCGCTGAAGATCGGCACCGCCGCGACCAGCAGGCCGCTGGTGGAGCTGGGCAGGTGCCGTTCGGCGGTGGAGAGCAGCGCGAACGGCCCGACGATTTCCACCGCGGTGAACGCGGCCAGCCACGGGACGTACCCTTTCAGCGCGCCCAGGTGGCCGCCGCGGATGGCCACGGGCCACAGCAGCAGCGAGCCGAGCGCGACCCTGGTGCCGACGAGCACCGGCACCGAGACGCCGCCGTCCGCCACCTTGATGAGCAGGTAGGGGATGCCCCAGATCACGCCCATAGCGATGAACAGCAACCACCCGCGCCTGCTCACTGCGCTTCCTCCAAACGTTCGCGCCAGCCGGAGAGCCTGTGCCGGGACCCCCGGCTGCCTGCACGTTCAGCGTATTTGAAGCTGGGCAGGTTAGGCTGCGAGGGTGATATCCGCCGAGGCTGTGCCCTCTTCCGGGCCCGCTTCCGGCGCGCAGACCGCTCGCGCCGGGGCCTTCGGCGGATTCGCCACGCGCTGGGCGCTGCTCATCTCGATCGTAGGCGGAGCCGCGCTGTTCGTTTCCTTCCCGCCGCTGGACGCCTGGCCGCTGGCTGCGCTGGGGCCGGCGCTGCTGGTCATCGCGCTGACCGGGCGGAGCCTGCGGGCCTCGTTCGGGTGCGGGCTGGCCTTCGGGCTGACGCTGTTCGTGCCGCTGCTGTCCTGGCTGATCAACGTGGCCTGGTACGCGTGGGGCGCGCTGGCCGGGGCCGAGGCGGTCATCTTCGCGCTGCTGTGCGTGGGGCAGCGGCTGCTGCTCCGGCTGCCGTTCTGGCCGGCCGCGGTGGCGGGCTGGTGGGTGGCTGCCGAGGCGTTCCGGGACCGGTGGCCCTTCGCCTTCCCCTGGGGCAGGCTGGCGATGAGCCAGTCCGTCGCCCCGGACGTCCGGTGGGTCGCGGTCGGCGGCGCGCCGCTGCTGACCTTCCTGGTCGCGCTGACCGGCGCGATGATCGCCCGGGCAGCCCTGGCGGTGCTGGCCACGCGCCGCTGGCGGTCCCGGGAGTCGCTGGGCGCGGCGCTGGCCGCGGTAGTAACGGCCGGGATCGTGCTCGCGGCCGGCCTGCTGCCCGTGGACCCGACCGGCGGCACGCCGACGGCCGAGGTGGCCGCGATCCAGGGCAACGTGCCGCGCGCCAGGAACCTGCCGGAACTGCTGAACGACACCGAGGTCACCCAGAACCAGGCCGCGGACACGCTGAAGCTGGCTGCCGAGGTCAAGGCGGGGCGCCTGCCCGCGCCCGACGTGGTGGTCTGGCCGGAGGACGCGGTCGGCCTCGACCCGTTCGAGTACCCCGCCATCTACGACCAGATCCTGGGCACGGTGGACGCCGTCGGCCGACCCGTCCTGGTCGGCGAGGTGCTGCAGGATCCGCTGCGCAACGTCGGCCAGGTCTGGGTGCCTGCCCGCGGGCCGACGTATCCGATCTACGTCAAGCGCCAGCTCGTCCCGTTCGGTGAGTACATCCCGTTCCGGAAGATCATCTCCAGCTTCAGCTCGCTGCCGTCGCTGAACCCGGTGGACTTCACCGCCGGGCACCAGCCCGTCGTGTTCGACGTCGGGACGATCAGGCTCGGCGACGTGATCTGCTACGAGGTGGGCTTCGACAACCTGGTGCGGTCCGAGGTGAACGCCGGGGCGAACCTGCTCGCGCTGCAGTCAAACGACGCGGACTTCGAGATCGACGGGCAGCTCGGCGAGACCGAGCAGCAGACGGCGATGGCCAGGGTCCGCGCGATCGAGAGCGACCGGGCGGTGGTGTACGCCTCGACCACCGGGGAGAGCTCGATCATCGCGCCGGACGGCGCGGTGGTGGCGCACAGCGGCATCTGGCGGCAGGCCATCCTCGAGGCACGGGTGCCACTGGTCAGTTACCGCACGCTGGCGGACCGGGTCGGAGCGTGGCCGGAGTACGTCATCGTCCTGCTGACCGTGCTGGCGCTCGGGTGGGCCGGGGTCATCGCGCGCCGCAGTAGCAAGCGCAGTCGCAAGGTCGCCGACCAGGCCTGACACCCGCGCCCGGGCCGGCTTTGCCATTCGAACCGTTAGCCCGGCAGGCACCACGTACTATGCGGGTGGAGGCCTGCCTGGGGGCATTTCGGGTTTCCAGTTTCCGACCCCGGCGTTCAGGGAGGATGGGCCCGTGCGTGGCAGAGACCGCACGCCGACCGGGCGTACGCGACGGTACGCCGCCATCGCCGCGGCCACGGCTATCGGCCTGGCCGCGGCGGCCTGCAGCAGCGGGCACGCCACCCAGCCCTCAGCTCAGTCGTCCGCCCAGGCCAAGGCGCAGGCCGCCGCCTCGGCCCGGGCCCGCGCGGCGCTGCTCGCGTCCGAACTCAGGATCACGCCGTCGAACGGGAGCCGGGACGCCGACCCCTCCGCCGGCATCACCGTCACCGCCACCAAGGGCAAAGTGACCGGCGTCACGGTCTCCGCATCGGGCGGCCCGGTCACCGGCACCCTGACCCAGGGCGGCAAGACCTGGCACAGCCAGTGGACGCTGGAGGTCGCTCAGACCTACACGGTGACCGCCACCGGGACCAACGGCAGCGGCCAGAAGATCACCACCACGAGCACGTTCCGCACCCTGTCGCCGTCGCAGACGTTCCAGACCGAGATCTTCGAGGGGTACGGGCAGACCTACGGCGTCGGCATGCCGATCATGCTGACCTTCAGCCGCCCGATCACCAACAAGGCCGCGGTCGAGCGGTCGCTGGAGCTGACCACGTCCAAGCCGGTCATCGGCGCCTGGTACTGGGACGGCGACGAGCAGGTGGACTTCCGGCCGCGGGACTACTGGCCGGCCGACACCACGGTCAGCTTCGACGGCCACCTGGACGGGGTGGAGGGCGCCCCGGGCGTGTACGCCACCGCCGACCTGACCCAGACGTTCGACATCGGCAGCTCGGTGATCGCGGTAGCCAGCACGACCACGCACCACACCGAGATCTACATCAACGGCGCGCCGACCTACGACTGGCCGATCAGCACCGGCCGGCCCAGCCTGCCGACGCCCGACGGCTCGTACCTGACCGTGGAAAAGGGCAACCCGGTGCGGATGATCGGCGGCGGAGCGCCGGGCAGCGCCGGCTACTACAACGAGCTGGTCTACTGGGCGGTCCGGTTCACGTTCAGCGGGGACTATTACCACTCCGCCCCCTGGTCGGTGGTGGATCAGGGCACGACGAACGTCAGCCACGGGTGCGTGAACCTGCCGCCCGCGGACGCGGAGACCTACTACAACCTGGCCGTGCCCGGCGACCCGATCACGATCACCGACAGCACCGCGGCCGGCCGGTGGGATGA
>JASHVM010000146.1:0-5817 GCA_030044595.1 Streptosporangiaceae bacterium | reverse complement strand
CGTGACCGGCGCCAGCCGCACCCAGGCGTTGCAGCGGGCCGCCCGCGCGCTGGCCGAGTTCGAGATCGGCGGGATGCCCACCGTGCTGCCCTTCCACCGGGCCGTGGTCGCCGACCCGGCCTTCGCCGGCGAGCCGCTGCGGGTGCATACCCGCTGGATCGAGACCGAGTTCGCCACCCCGATGCCGGCGCAGGAGCCGGCCGAAACCGCTCCGCAGCCGGACCGGGACACGGTCACCGTGGAGGTGGGCGGGAAACGGCTCGAGGTGGTGCTGCCGGCCGGGCTGGGCCAGCCGCCTCGCCCGGCCGCGGCGGCCGATTCTCCCGAACGAGGCCGTGGTGGCAGCCGCGCCCGCCGTTCGGTCCCCCGGACCAGCGGCGACACCCTGATCAGCCCGATGCAGGGCACCATCATCAAGATCGCCGTCGCCGACGGGGACCGGGTGTCGGCCGGTGACGTCATCGTGGTCCTGGAGGCCATGAAGATGGAGCAGCCGCTGGCCGCGCACAAGGACGGCACGGTGACCGACCTGTCGGTGACGGTCGGCCAGACGGTCGCCGCCGGCACTGCCATCTGCGAGCTCAAGGACTGATCCCCGTGAGCGGATGGCGCGAGCATCGAAGGCAAGCAGGGTGAGCAGGCTCCCCGGGGATCCGAGCGCGGTCCGGAAGATGCTGTTCGCGCTGGGTGCCCGGCTGCCGGACCGGTACCGGGAATGGGTGCGGCACGAGCTGACCGACGCGGGCTGGCGGGGCCGACTGACCTTCCGCCACCTGCTGCTCATCGTGCCGATCTGCGCGGCGCTGGCGCTGCTGCCGGGCGCGGTATGGATCCGCGTCGCGGTGCCCGGGCTGTTCCTGATCTGCAGCGTCGGCATCGTCGCGATGTACGCCGACGACATCCGCGTGTCCAGGCTGCGCCGGCACGGCCTGGAGCCGCCCGACGATCCCGACCTGGGCCGACCTTCACACTGAGCGGCGACGGGGGTGTTGCCGGGCGAGCACCACCGTACGTTCGGTAAAAAAGATCTTGATCTTTACGGGACGTCGGGGGCGAATTCCATTAGTTTCCTGGCCGCTTCGGTGATGCTGCCGGACAGCGACGGGTACACGGCGAAGGTACGCGCCAGCTGCTCGGCGGTAAGGCGCTGCTCGACGGCGATCGAGACGGCGAGGATCAGCTCGCTGGCGCGGGGCGCGACCACCACGCCGCCGAGCAGGACGCCGGTGCCGGGGCTGGACAGCAGCTTGACGAAGCCGTGGCTGAAGCCGGCCATCTTGGCCCGCGGGTTGGTGGCCAGCGGCAGGTTGAGCACCCGGGCGGACACCTCGCCCGCCGTGACCGCGCGCTGGGACACGCCGACGGTGGCGATTTCCGGGTCGGTGAAGATCGTGGCGGCGACGTGATCGAGCCGGAGCGGGCTGACCGCCTCGCCGAGCGTGTGCCACATCGCGATCCGGCCCTGCATCGCCGCGACCGAGGCCAGCATCTGCACGCCGGTGCAGTCCCCCGCCGCGTACACGCCGGGCGCCGAGGTCCGGGACACGCGGTCGACCTCGATGAAACCGCGCGCGTCCCGCTTCACCCCGACCGCGGCGCACCCGATGCCCTCGGTCCTCGGCACCATGCCTACGGTGAGCAGGCAGTGGCTGCCGGTGATGGTCCGGCCGTCATCCAGGGTCACGGTGACGCCCTCCCGGTCGCGGGAGACGGCCCGCGCCCGCGACCGGCCGAGCACGGTCATGCCGCTGCGGCGGAAGACGTCCTCGATGTGGCTGGCCGCGTCCTCGTCCTCGTTGGGCAGGACCCGGTCCCGGGACGAGATCAGCGTGACGCGCGAGCCGAGCGCCTGGTAGGCGCTGGCGAACTCGGCGCCGGTGACGCCCGAGCCGACCACGATCAGGTCGCGTGGTAGCTCGGTGAGGTCGTAAAGCTGCCGCCAGGTCAGGATGCGCTCGCCGTCGGGCTGCGCGTCCGCCAGGATCCGGGGTGCCGCGCCGGTCGCGATCAAGACGGCGTCCGCCTTGATCTCCGCGTCGCCCGCGCGGACCGTGCCGGGGCCGGCCAGGCGGCCGCGGGTGGCGATCACCTTGATGTGCTCGGCGGCGAGCCGGGCGGTGATGTCCGCGGACTGGGCGCGGGCCAGGTCGGTGATCCGCTCGTACAGGCGGGCGGCGTTGACGGTGGCCAGGCCGCCGGTGGCGATGCCGAGCCCGGCGGACCGGTTGAGCAGCGTCATCGCGTTGGACGTCTCGATCAGCGTCTTGGAGGGGACGCAGTCGGTGAGCACGCAGGCGCCGCCGAGCCCGTCGGAGTCGATGACGGTGACATCGGCACCGAGCTGAGCCGCGACGAGGGCGGCCTCGTAACCGCCCGGCCCGCCGCCCAAGATCGCTATCTTGTGCCGTGGCAAGGTCACGATTGGCAATTCTCCCGCACGCGGGCCGAAGTCGTGAACCGGGCCTGGTGCATTACGCGGCGTAGCGCGACGGGACGCCGTACGCTTGCCCCCGTGGCACTGTACGCGGCCTACGGCAGCAACATGGACCCCGAGCAGATGCTGCTGCGCTGCCCGCACTCACCGCAGCGCGGAACCGGGTGGCTGGAGGGCTGGCGGCTGACCTTCGGCGGCGAGGACATCGGCTGGGACGGGGCGCTGGCGACGGTGGTCGAGGAGCCCGGCGCGCGCGTTTTCGTCGTGCTCTACGACATGTTCGACACCGACGAGAAGGAACTCGACAACTGGGACGGCGTCACCCTCGGCTATTACCGCAAGGCGAAGGTCCGGGTGCAGACGCTGGACGGCGACTTGCTGGCCTGGCTGTACGTGCTCAACTTCTACGAGGGGGGACTGCCCTCGGCACGGAACATCGGCATCCTGGCCGACGCCGCGGAGAAGGCGGGCGCCCCGGACGACTACGTGGCGAAGCTGCGCGCGCTGCCGTGCGGCAAGCTGGGCGACTCGAACGCCGAGCTCGAGCCGCCCTGGACCTGAGGCTCCCCGGGGGCTCGCCGTCAGACCAGGCACACCACCAGCAGGATCAGCGCGGGGACGATGACCGCGGCGAGGGCCGGCCAGCTCCACGTGCTGGTCAGCGGGTCGAGCCAGCCGGTTTGCCTGAGCCGCTCGAGGCCCCCGGAGGCCTGCGGGTCATCGGCCGCTCCTGCCGGGTCCCCGGTCACGCCGGCTGGGCCGGCCCCGGCGATTTCGGCGGTACCGGCGATTTCGGCGGCCCCGGCGATTTCGGCGGTCCCGCCGGCCCAGACCGCTTCGGCCCGGGCCGCCGTCGCGTGCTCGTTGATCAGCCGGATGACCTTCTCGGCTTCCATCTCGGGCGTGGAGTCGGCCGGGCTGCCGCTGGCGTACCCGCCGCGGCTGCCGCCGGCCGCCAGGCCGAACGGCGAGCGGCCGGAAACCACGCGGGTGCCCGACCGGCGCGCCCTGGCCTCGGCGTGGAGCTGCCGGCGCCGCGAGTAGTGCACCGCCCAGCAGTCGATCCTCTTGGTGTGCCTGACCGGTTCCTGGCCGGGCGCCTGGCTGGTCCACTCGCAGTGCACGCGGAGCAGGTCGGTCACGTCGGTCTTGGTCACGCCCGCCCAGCCGATGCGGTGGTCGCGAAGCGGGTTCCTGATCGTGAGCCGGGCGTCCTCCACGATGACCCTGGGCCGTTGCGCGGCGGCGTACGCCAGGCCGGTCACCATGACCAAGATGGCCGCCGCGACCAGCGAGAGGTGATCGCGGCCCTGGACGGCCAGGTCGACCAGGTTCGCGGCGGCGAACAACAGCCAGACCCACCAGACGACAAGCCCGGTCGACGAGCGGAACGTCTGCGGCCCGCTGCCTGCGTCGGCGCGCTGCTGGCGCTCGACTGGCACGCTACCCACCCGTTCAGCGTAACCCACCCCCGGCCGGGGGGGCCTAGCCGTTGACGCCGGGCAGCGGCTGGGCGACCATCACGCCGTCGTCCCACAGTCCGTTGATGGCGGCGGCCGCCATCACGCGGACCCCGACGCCGATGGCCTGCTCGTCGACGTCGAACGTCGGCTGGTGAATGTCCTGCACCGCGGTCGAACCCGGTGGCCGGGTGCCCAGCCTGGCCAGCGCGCCGGGGATGGATTCCAGGTACCAGGCGAAATCCTCGCCGCCGAGGCTCTGCGGGGTGTGCACGACCGAGCCGGCGCCGAGGACGTCCAGGGCCGCGGCGGAGATCATGGCCGCGCTGGCCTGGTCGTTGACCGTGGGCGGGACGTAGCGCCGGTAGCTGAACTCGGCGTTCACCCCGTACGCGGACGCGACCGAGTCGATGAGCTCCTTGAGCAGGTCGGGCGCGCTGTGCCAGGCCTCGTCGTCAAGGCAGCGGACGGTGCCCTCGGCGATTCCGCTGTCGGGGATCGCGTTGGCCACGGTACCCGCGCTGACCCGACCCCAGACCAGGCTGAGGCTGGACCGGGGGTCGACCCGGCGGGACAGCGCCGCGGGCACCTCGGTGATGATCTTGCCGAGCGCGTACACCAGGTCCACGGTCAGGTGCGGCCGGGCCGTGTGGCCGCCGGGCCCGGACACCCGCACCTGGATCCTGTCGCAGGCGGCGGTGATCGGGCCGGAGCGCACGCCGAGCTGGCCGGCGTCCAGCCGGGGGTCGCAGTGCAGGGCGAAGATCCGGCCGACCGAAGAGATGCCGCCCGCCGCGAGCACGGCGAGGGCGCCGCTGGCGGCCTCCTCGGCGGGCTGGAAGACCAGCCGGACCCGGCCGGGCAGCGAGCCCGCGGCGGCCTGGGCGGCCAGGTACAGACCGGTGCCGAGCAGCACGGTGGTGTGCACATCGTGGCCGCACGCGTGGCAGGCGTTCGGCACCGTGGAGCGGTAGGGGACGTCCTTCTCGTCGGCCATGGGCAGCGCGTCGAGGTCCGCGCGCAGGGCGACCACGGGCCGGTCGGTGTAGGCGTCGTGCTCGTCCAGCGTGCCGGTGTCGACCAGC
Organism: Streptosporangiaceae bacterium; assembly: GCA_030044595.1. Classification (GTDB taxonomy): domain Bacteria; phylum Actinomycetota; class Actinomycetes; order Streptosporangiales; family Streptosporangiaceae; genus Palsa-504. The sequence goes on along the minus strand of JASHVM010000146.1, from coordinate 838 downwards.
AGGCCGGTGCCCTTGGGCAGGATCACCGGCCGCAGGCCCGCCGCGGCCAGGCGCAGCGCGACCCGGCGCGTGGTGCGGTGCTCGGCGTTGGCGAGCTCGGGATGGGCATGCAGGTCGCGGCGGAACTCGATCAGCTCGTCCTCGTGCCTGTCCAGGAACGCGTCCAGATCCGCGGTCAGATCATTGCCCTGCTCATATCCGGGCTCATATCCGGGCTCACATCCGGCCATGTCCGGCACCCCCATGCGTGCAGAATGTGTCGTCGGCGAACTCCGTGATCAGGGCGTCGATCACGCTGACCAGATCCCCCGTGTGCGCGTAGACGGCCCGCTGGCGTTCGTAGGAGGCGCCCCGCTCGAGTACCTCGAACGCCACCGAGAGCTCATCGAGACAGCCCAGCCTCAAGGCGACCGGCTCCAGTTCGCGGAGCAGTTCGTACAGTTCGTCGCGGAGCGGCGCGGTGGCGCCGACCTCATCAGTGATCACGATCGCGTCCAGTCCGTACCGCGTCGCGCGCCACTTGTTGTCCCTGACCACCCAGGCCGAGGGGGACGGCAGCGTATAGCCGCGGTCCAGCTGCACGTCGAACAGCTGGACCAGGCACTGGGAGAGCGCCGCCACCATGCCGACCTCGCGGATCGTCGGCACCCCGTCGAACATGCGAATCTCCACGGTGCCGAAGTCCGGGTGCGGCCGGATGTCCCACCAGACCTCCTTGATGCTGCGGATGGTCCCAGCGCGCAGCAGCGTGTCCATATATTCCTCGAACTGTTCCCAGTTCGTCAGCCGGTTCGGCGGACCCGCCGTCGGCAGAGCGCCGAAGGTCACGGACCTGCTA
>JASHVM010000145.1:0-3413 GCA_030044595.1 Streptosporangiaceae bacterium | reverse complement strand
CTCCGAGCTGGCCTGGATGGACGCCCTGCGCGCGGAAGCCGGGGTGCGCACGCCGAGGGTGCTGGCCGCCCTCGACGGCCGGCGGGTGGTGACCGTGGCCGAGCCCGGTGGCGCGGCGGTCAGGCACTGCGTGCGCTTCGAGTTCCTGCCGGGCACCGAGCCGGGCGCCGTACCGCACGGCGGATCGGGACCCGGGTCCGGGGACGTGCTGACCAGCGGTCACTTCGCGGAGCTGGGCGAGATCACCGCGCGGATGCACCGGCACGCCAGGGACTGGCGCAGGCCGGCTTGGTTCACCAGGTTCCACTGGGATTACGCGGCGGCGTTCGGTGACCGGGCCAGGTGGGGGCGCTGGCAGGACGGCATCGGCGTCGGGCCACCCGAACGCCGGATCCTCGGACTGCTCGATCGCCAGCTGCAGGCGCGGCTGACCGCGTTCGGCGCGGGTCCGTCGCGCTACGGCCTGGTGCACGCCGACACCCGGCTGGCCAACCTGCTGGTGCACGACGGATCGATCAGCGTGATCGACTTCGACGACGCGGGGTTCAGCTGGTACCTGTACGACCTGGGCACCTCGGTGAGCTTCTTCGAGCACTCGCCGGAGGTGCCGGGGCTGGTGGACAGCTGGCTGGACGGGTACCGCCGGGCCGGTGAGCTGTCCGCCGAGGACGAGGCCGAGATCTGGACGTTCATCCTGTTCCGCCGGCTGCTCCTGGTCGCCTGGATCGGGTCGCACCGGGGCGTGGATTTCGCCGCCGGGCTCGGCGCCGGGTATACCCGGGACAGCTGTGATCTTGCGGAGTCGTATCTCAGCAGACGCTGACAGGCCGCAGACGAAGGGGCACCGCCATGTTCACATCGATCGCCGGTCGCGTAGTGGTGATCACCGGCGGCACCCGCGGCATCGGCCGGGGGATCGCCGGCGTGTTCGCCCGTAACGGCGCGCGGGTCTTGATCACCGGCCGCGATTCGGACACCGCCCGGGCCGCGGCCACCGAGCTCACCCGTGCCGCCTCCACGGCCGACGAGCCGGGGGAGGTCTCGTTCGTGCAGGCCGACGTGGCCAGCCGCGAGGACTGCCGGCGGGTGGCCGCGGTCGCCCAGGAGCATTTCGGCGGCATCGACGTGCTGTGCGCGAACGCCGGGATCTTCCCCAAGGCCCGGGTGGCCGACCTGACCGAGGAGGAGCTCGACCAGGTCCTCGACATCAACCTGAAGGGCACGGTCTTCTCGGTCCAGGCGTGCCTGCCCGCCCTGGCGCGCTCCGGCCGCGGCCGGATCATCCTGGTTTCGTCCATCACCGGGCCTATCACCGGCTCGCCGGGCTGGGCTCACTACGGCGCGAGCAAGGCCGGCCAGCTGGGGTTCATGCGCACCGCCGCGACCGAGCTGGCGCGCAGCGGCATCACCGTCAACTCCGTGCTGCCGGGCAACATCTTGACCGAGGACGACCCCGGCGAGGCCGCCGCGCGCAAGGTGGCGGCCTCGATACCGATGCGCCGGCTGGGCACGGTCGACGAGATCGGCTACGCCGCGCTGTTCCTCGCCACGGACGAGGCGGCCTACATCACCGGGCAGACGATCGTGGTCGACGGCGGTCAGGTGCTTCCCGAGTTCCTCATCCCCGAGGCCGACGAGGACTGATGCCCCCAGCTCCCTCGGGACCCCTCCGCTCTGGGCCGCGCCGTAACGTTCCCGGAACGCCGCGCGGATAGCGTGGGCCTTTATGGGGAGGGACGCGGGCGCCGGCGCACGCGGATGGCATCCGCGCATCGCCACGCCCGCCGTGGCCCTGGCTATCGGCGTCGTGATCGTGGTCATGCTGGTCTCGACCGCGATGCTGACCTCGGCTGATCACCAGTTTCGGCTCTCCGGCCTGGCCCATGTCGGGCTCTACCTGTCCTTCGGCCTGGTCGGCGTGGTCGTCGCTTGGCATCAGCCCCGCAACCCCATGGGCTGGGTGCTACTCGGGGTCACGTTCTTCTTCGCCCTGGACGCGGTCGCCAGTGGCTACGCCTACCTGGACTACCGGCTGCATGACGGGCAGCTGCCGGTGGGCTGGCTGGGCGTCCTGCTGGCTCCGTCCTGGGCTCCCGCCGTCGTGCTGGCCGGGCTGTCCCTGCTGCTGTTCCCGGACGGCCGCGTGCCGTCGTCGCGGTGGAGACCGATGCTGTGGGCCTACCTGGCCCTGGGCGCGCTCTGGCTGGGCGGGGCCTTCGTCATCTCGGCCGGCGCCATCATCAGCCATCGCGTGAGCATCGACTCGAGCGGCGGGCTGACTTCCCTGGACTACCCGGCTGGTTCCACGGCCTGGTGGGGCGCGGTGCAGGCGGTCTTCTTTCCCGCGGTCGCGGTGTGCTGGGTGGCCTGGCTCATCGGGCAGGTGCTGAGCTTCCGGCGCTCGTCCGGTGAGCTCCGGCTGCAGCTGAAATGGCTGCTGAGCGGGGCGGCGGTGTTCATCGCCGCCGCGATCGCCCTGGTGTGGATCAGCAACCCGGCCGGGCTCTGGAGGGTTATCGACGTCCTGGCCGCCATCGGCGTCTTGGCGCTGCCGGTCAGCATCGGGTTCGGCATCCTCAGGTTCCGTCTGTACGACATCGACCGGATCATCAGCCGGACCCTGGCCTACGCGATCGTGACCGGAGCGCTGGTGGCGGTGTACGCCGGGCTGGTGCTGCTGATCACCCAGGTGTTCGGGTTCCACACCCCGGTGGCGGTCGCCGCCTCGACGCTAGCCGCCGCGGCCTTGTTCAACCCGCTGCGGCACTGGGTGCAGCGCGCGGTCGACCGGAGGTTCAACCGGGCCAGGTACGACGCGGACCAGACCGTGGCCGCCTTCGCGGCTCGCCTGCAGGACGGGGTGGACCTGGGCACGGTCCGGGCTGACCTGGTGACCGTGGTGCATCAGGCGCTGGAGCCGGCCCACGTCACGGTGTGGACCAGGCCGACCGACTACTGAGGCCACTGCTTCGCGACCAGGGTCAGGACGTCGTAGCTGGCTACCGACTTGCCGTCCTGGTTGGTCACGTCCGCGTCCCAGCGCACCTCACCGTGCTCGGCGTCTTCCCGCGGCGTGATCTGCTTGCAGGTGAGCGTCACGGTCAGCTCGTCACCCGGGTATACGGGGGTGAGGAAGCGCAGGTTTTCCAGGCCGTAGTTGGCCAGCACCGGGCCCGGGTCGGGCTGCACGAACAGGCCGGCGGCGAAGGAGACGATGAGGTACCCGTGGGCCACCCGGCCGTCGAAGAACGGGTTGGCCCGGGCGGCTGCCTCGTCCATGTGGGCGTAGAAGGTGTCGCCCGTGAACTCGGCGAAATGCTCGATGTCGGCCATCTTCACCTGACGCGGGCCGGCCACCACGGTGTCGCCGATCCGCAGCTCGGCGAGAGACTTGCGGAACGGGTGACCGCCTT
>JASHVM010000144.1:0-3086 GCA_030044595.1 Streptosporangiaceae bacterium | reverse complement strand
TGGCCACGGTGTCGGCTACCGGCTGGCGGCTGAGCTTGGTGACGACATCGGTTTCTGTGGCGGTTCGGTCCTCGGTCATGGTGCAACGCCGTCCTCGGTGGTGATCGTGGTCATGGCGCGGGAGCCCTCTTTTCCACGAGAGGGTCTGTGTCTGTGCTGATAGAGCTGCGCATCCGGCGGGATCTACTGGTCGGGGATCCAGCTGCCGTGGAAGCCGAGGGGAATCCGGGCTGGCAGGTGGACGCGTGCGACCGGCTGGCTGGTGAAGTCTTGTGCGGCGAGGAGGACCAGGTCGGCGGCGCCACGGTCGGGGTTGTGGACGAAGGCCATGACGTAGCCGTCGTCCTCGGTGGCGTCGGGCGAGGTGGGGGCGAAGACCGCCTCGCCGGCGGTGGCGTCGTTGCCGAACTGGTGCGCCTGGACGGTGCCTGCGGCCAGGTCGTGTTTGAGCAGGGCGTTGGTGAACGCTTGGTCGGCGAAGTCGCCGCCGGGCGAGATGGTGGCCTGGCTGACGGCGCCGATGACGGCGCTGTAGCCGTAGCGGTGCGGCCGGGAGATGGCCCGGTCATCGACGCGGGGGAATTCCTGGGGGCGGTCATCAAGGCGCTGCTGGGTGACTCTCCCGGCGGCCGGGTCGATGATCCAACGGTCCAGCGTCAGGGGTCCGTGCCCCGAGAGCGCGGAGACGTCGTAGGCGCCGTCGTAGCGGACTAGGTCGGCCACGACCCGGCCGTCGTCGTCGTAGGCGTTGAGGGTGTGGAAGACCCAGCAGGGGTCTACCTCGAACCAGCGGATGCCGGCTGCGGGGTTGTCGCGGGGTAGCAGGCCGACCCGCGCCTGGTGCGCCGGGTTCCAGGTGTAGGGCAGCTTCAGCCCGGCCGATACCGCGTCCATGCTGAAGGTGACCGGCAGGTCCAGCAGCACCACGTAGGTGGCGGTGAGCGCGAAGTCGTGCATCATCGGCCCGCCGGGGGCAGGGATGTCGGTGCTCCGGCTTACGTGACCGTCGGTGCCGATGACGACGTGCTGGACGTAGTCCCAGGCCCAGAAGTAGGCGATGGCGTGCAGCTCCCCGGTGCGCCGGTCGAGCTTGGTGTGCGCAGCGAAGCCGCCGGGCAGCGTCCCGCCGAAGTCGCACGGCCCGAGGGTGTCCAGCTCACCGGACAGCTGGTAGGGCAGGGGACCGGCCTCCACCGTGGCCAGCAAGCGCCCGGCGTGGGCGATGATGTGGGTGTTGGCGGCGAAGTCCATGTCGGCGTGCACCGGCCCGGCCGGCCATTTCTCGCCCAGCGCCTCGGCCAGCAGCCGGGAACGGACCCAGCGGTTGCGGTACCACTCGGCCTTCCCGTCGCGCAGCCGCACGCCGTGCACCATGCCCGGGCCCAGGAACCAGTGCCCCTCCCAGAACCGGTAACCGGGATCCTCCAGCCCCAGCGGGTTAGGCCCGTTGCGCAAATAGCGGCCGGACAGCTCGGACGGCACGCTGCCAGTCACGGGCAGGTCGAAAACCGTGATCTCATCCTCAACAGGGGCAAACGGGCCGTGCAGGAAGCGATTCTGATCAGGCATCGCCAGTTCCCTTCGGGTCAGCGGACGCCAGCTGGCATCCCGTTCAGGCGGACCTGCCGGGCACAGATCCCGCCTACCGTGCCTCAACGCCGGATGTGGGCAGCGGGAAGACGGCGGCCTGGCCGCCGGGGCGGTGATCGATGGCAGCGGGGAAGACCCGGCCACCATCTTCCCGCGGCGACCGTGCCGCACTGATGAGCTGCTCACCGCGACCACGTGCCCATCTGGCTCCCTGGGATCTGCTCTGCTGCGATCATCACCTGGCCGGCGCACCTAGGGGATCGGTCAAATGACTCGGCCTGGCCCCAAGCCCGGCGATGACCCGCAGTCAGATGACCGGTGCGCCCGCGGCGCGGTCGGCGGACGCCCGGACGGTGCCCGGGCACCTGCGGCCCGCTGATCACCGGCGTGTACTCGCGCGTGTAGAGCGACGGGCGTATCGTGCCAAGGCAGGGATCTGTCTATGTTCTGGGCTGGCGGGCGTGGCAGAGGTTCTGGTCGGGCGTAGCGGCGAACTCGCGCTGATGAGCGCGTTTTTCGGGCGGGCCAGGACTCGCGGGGAGGCGCTGCTGCTTTTCGGGGAGCCGGGCGCTGGTAAGACGGCCCTGCTGGACGCGGCGGCCGACGCAGCAGCCGAGGCTGGCATCTTGGTGCTGCGTGCCGCCGGGGCGGAGTTCGAGGCCGATTTGGCCTTTTCCGGGCTGCATCAGGCCCTGCTTCCCTTGCTCGATGAGTTCGGGCAGCTCAGCGCCGCGCACCGGGACGCGCTGAACATCGCCCTGGGTTACGGTGAGGGTCCGCCGCCGGATCGGCTGCTGCTGTCCACCGCGACACTGACGGTGCTGCGGCAAGCGGCCGCGGCCAGCCCGGTGCTCGTGATCATCGATGATCTGCCCTGGCTGGACCGGGCCAGCGCCGGGGTGCTCGGGTTCGTGGCTCGCCGCCTGGACGGCAGTCGCGTCGGTTTCCTGGCTGCGTGCCGGACGGGACAAGAGAGCTTCTTCGAGCGGGCCGGCCTGCCGCAGCACGAGCTTGGGCCGCTGGATGAGGAGGCGGCGAGCGGCCTGCTCAGTTCCCGCTTCCCGGAGCTAGCGCCGCGGGTTCGCCAGCGGGTAGTGGCTGAGGCTCAAGGGAACCCGCTCGCCCTGCTGGAGTTGCCGGCGTCGCTGAGCGGCGCGCAGCGTGCCGCGGCCGAGGCGCTGCCCGTCGTCCTGCCGCTGACCCGGCGCCTGCAGGCCCTGTTCTCATCCAGGGCCTTGGATCTTCCCGGACCGGCCCGCTGGCTGCTCCTGCTCGCGGCGCTGGACGGCACCGGAGACCTTCGCGTCCTGCAGGCAGCCGCCGGACAGCAACAGATCGAAGACCTCGCCCCCGCGGAGCAGGCAGGGCTCGTGCGCGTCGATGATCGCTCCGGCCGGGTGGTCTTCCGCCATCCGCTGATCCGGTCCGCGATCGTTGAGCTGTCGACGAGCAGCGACCGCCGCCGGGCCCGCCGGGCGCTGGCCGCCCAGCTGGCG
>JASHVM010000143.1:0-3440 GCA_030044595.1 Streptosporangiaceae bacterium | reverse complement strand
GGTATTAATCCCGGTTTCCCGGAGCTATCCCAGAGCTAGGGGCAGGTTGCTCACGTGTTACTCACCCGTTCGCCGCTCGAGTACCCCGAAGGGCCTTTCCGCTCGACTTGCATGTGTTAAGCACGCCGCCAGCGTTCGTCCTGAGCCAGGATCAAACTCTCCGTTGATGTCTATTCACAACCGCTCGCTTGCGCTGAGCGGGTTGCTGACACATGAGAGAGCCTCCGGGACGGCCGTACGGCCGGCTCGGAAGCGATCATGGCCGCCGTTAGTGAGGTCAGCCCGTCGCCATGACGGGCATGCCCCACTGACGGGGTTTGTGCTTTTGTGCACTGGCTTTTAGCACGCTGTTGAGTTCTCAAGGAGCGGACGCACACCTTCGGAGGGTTCCCACCCTCCTCCAGGGCAACCATATGAGCTTACCGGGCGCGAGTCCCTTCGTCAACTCAGTTCACCAGAACTTTGCCAACTCATGAACCTGCCCTGCCCCCAGGGTAGCCTCTGGCCGAGGCCCTGCGCGCAGCACGAGCCGTAGCTAGAAGGTCTTCCTGGTGGCTCCCCGGGACCTGGCGCTTTCGCGTCCATCCCCTCGGGGCAAGGAAAACTTTAGGGGTGCTCAGCGTCTTCGTCAAATCGAACACGCGATCCGACATTAACCCGGCTCAGACGCTTTGTGACGGGTATCTGGCGCGCGGTCTGCGTCGTGCCAGGCCGCGAGGCCGTCGGCACGCAAGCTCCCGATGCGCACTCAGCAAGCAAGTAGACGACGGTAAAGCTGGACTGTCACCATCTACAACGCGGCGGGAGCCCGGTTTCATTCCGACGTGACGGCCGGCCCCTTGCCGACCGCCGTGTTTGCTGCCTGCTACCGCCGGGCGAGGGTGAGATGGGTGACGCCGCTGGGACTGTTCACGGCCTCGATCCGGAAGCGGTCTTCGAGCCCCTCCAGCCCGTCCCAGAGCCGCTCCCCGCGGCCCAGCACGATCGGCACCACGACGATGTGCAGGTAGTCGATCAGGCCGGCGGCCAGGAACTCGCGGATGGTGGACGGGCCGCCGCCGACGCGAACATCCCGGCCAGCGGCGGCCTGACCGGCCTGCGCCAGCGCCCGGGCGGGGTTGGCGTCGAGGAAGTGAAACGTGGTGCCGCCGTTCATCTGGACCGGGGGCCGGGGATGGTGGGTGAGGACGAAGACCGGGGTGTGGAACGGCGGGTTGTCTCCCCACCATCCGTTCCAGTCCTGGTCCGGCCAGGGGCCGCGGTGGGGGCCGAACTTCCCTCGTCCCATGATCTCGGCGCCGATGCCCGGCTCCCAGGCGCTGGCGAAAGCGTCGTCGATGCCGGCGCTGCCGCCGGGCTGGCCCTGCATGGCGTGGAACGTACGGGTCGCGAAAAGCCACTCGTGCAGCCGGACCCCCGCGTGCCCGAACGGGGCATCCAGGCTCTGCCCCTCACCGGTGCCGAACCCGTCCAGCGACACCGAGAAGTTGTGTACCCGCACGTGCGGCACAGTGGCCTCCGGATGTCTCACGGGTCCTCGACGACCACGACGACGGCAACGGTCCGCTTTCCCATTCGCAGCAATGCATGGTCGTTGAACAGATCGCTGGCCTTAAGTACTTGGTCTTCTGACGTGACCCGCTTGTTGTTCAGGTAGACACCGCCTTCTGCGATCGCCCTTCGGGCAGCGGACAGCGAAGGCGCAGTCCCCGCGCCGACCAGAAGGCGCGCGATAGCCGCGTCCAGGGCAGACCGGGCCACCGCGACGTGCGGCATTTCCTCGGCCATGGCTGCCCATGTCCGCCTGTCCAGCTGCGCTGGCTCAGCCTGGCCGAACGCCGCTCGGCTGGCGGCTATCGCACGGCGGGTCTCTTCTTCGCCGTGCACGAGGGCGGTGATCTCCTCGGCCAGCGCCCGCTGGCCGATCCGCGCGGCCGGGCGCTCGGCACTCCGCCGCGCCAGGTCCTCGATCTCCCCGCGAGACCTGAAGCTGAACACCCGCAGCAGGCCGGGCACTTCGGCGTCGGAGACGTTCAGCCAGAACTGGTAGAACGAGTAGGGCGACATCAGCTCGGCACTGAGCCAGATCGCCCCGCCCTCGGTCTTGCCGTACTTGGTCCCGTCCTGCTTGGTGATCAGCGGAATGGCCAGGGCGTGCACGGACGGGCCTTCGACCCGCCTGATCAGGTCCGCGCCGGCGACCAGGTTGCCCCACTGGTCGCTGCCGCCGAGCTGCAGGGTGCACCCGTAGCGCCGGTGCAGCTCGAGGAAGTCCAGGGCCTGCAGCAGCTGGTAGCTGAACTCGGTGTAGCTGATCCCCCCGCTTTCGAGCCTGGCCTTCACCGACTCGCGGTCCAGCATCCGGTTGACCGAGAAGTGCTTGCCGATATCGCGCAAGAACTCCAGCACCGTCATCGGCCCGGTCCAGTCGAGGTTGCTCACGATCAGCGCGCTGGACGGACCGGCGTCGAAGTCGAGGAACCTGGCCACCTCGCCGCGGATCCGGTCCACCCACTGGGCCACCACCTCGCGCGGGTTCAGCACCCGCTCGGCCGACTTGCCGCTCGGGTCGCCGATCAGCCCGGTCGCCCCGCCGACCACGCCGATCGGCCGGTGCCCGGCCAGCTGCAGCCTGCGCATGGTCAGCAGCAGCGCCAGGTGGCCGATGTGCAGCCCCGGCGCTGTCGGGTCAAAGCCCGCGTAGTACGTGACCAGCCCAGAGTTCAGTGCCTTGCGCAGGTCTTCGATATCGGTCGTGTCGGCGAGCAGGCCGCGCCAGGAGAGTTCGTCGATGATGTCGTCCACGCCTGCATCGTGCCATCTGCCGGTCCCTAGGGGGTAACCAGCGTCCGCCGGCGCGGTACGTACGCGCGGTAAGCCGATACGGTCGGCTCGCCTTCGATCCAGAACCGCCACGGCACCTCGGCCGCGACGGCGATTCCGACCCGCGGTCCGCGCGCTATTTTTCTTTCTCCCGAACGGGCCGCGGTGTTCGCGTCCGGCCACCTGACGCGAAGCGGCGAAGAGGCGACGCACACGTCCGCGCCGTCCAGCGACCGGTCGATGCCGAGGGCCTGGCACAGCCGGGCTGGGCCGCGGGCCAGGTCGCGGAAGGCGAGCCTGACCCCGTCCGAACCGCCGGCCCGCCTGGTGCGCCTGGCCCGCGCCAGGTCCTCCCCTTCGATGACCGCGCCCGCCCGGAGCAGCACCGCCGACGCGCTGCCGTTCCCCAGGCAGACCAGGTTCACGCAGAAGTGCATGCCGTAGGTGAAGTACACGTAGGCGTGCCCGGGCGGGCCGAACATCACCGCGTTCCGCCGGGTCTTCCCGCGGTAGGCGTGCGAGGCCGGATCCGCCTTCCCGGCGTACGCCTCGACCTCGGTGAGCTCGACCGCGACCAGGCCGTCCGCGGTCTGGTGCTCGAGGACGGTGCCGAGCAC
>JASHVM010000142.1:0-5475 GCA_030044595.1 Streptosporangiaceae bacterium | reverse complement strand
TCACCGGGACGGGACCGGGCGGAACTCCCCGGCCGCGCTGCCGCGCCTGCCGGGCCGATCTCACCTGTTCTCATGGCAGCTCCTGGCTGGACGAGGGCATACGCCGGTCACGCCAGGCACGCTACCCGCCAGAGCCCGGCCTTACCCCGGGTCGAGCCGTACACCGGGACCGACGGGGGACGCCAGTGGCGCGCGCTCCCCCAAGCGACACGGAGCCGTGGCTCCGATCCTCCGACGCATGAACAGCCATGGCAGTCACCGCTGGCAAGCCGTCACTCACAGCTGCGCCCGGCTTTCGCCAGGTTCCTGGCGAAAGCCGGGCGCAACGGGTTTCCAGGTCAACCGGCAGCTAGCAGGACGCCGGCCGCCGCCTGGCCCTATGTGCGACCGTGCCGCCGAGCGGGTTGGCTGGCATCGATGTCACACCTGAAGAACCCGGATCCGTCACATACCTGACGGGTTCATCAGTTCGTGGTGCCTGCGGCCGATGCGGTTATGCGAGCCCGACATCCCCGAACCCGGCATGGCTACCGGCGCGGCGGTGTTCGTGGCCGTTTGCTGCGTGGTGTTGAAGCTCGCCGCGACCGCGACCCCCTGGCCGTTCAGAGTGACGGTGATCGGGTTGGTCAGGCCGAAGTTTGCGCAGGCGAGGTCGACGAACGACATACTCAGCCGGTTGGCCATGAACGTGAGCAGGTTGTCACCGACCCCCGCCACCGGCGGTTGGCCCGTGGCGATCAGGTTCTGGTTGGCGGCCAGGAACGGCGTCTGGATGTTGACGATGTTCTGGCAGTACATCGCGGGGCTGCTGGTCTGGTTATTCTGCGCGTCGATCGGCGCCTGGCCTATTTGCTCGCGGTACAGGTCGGTCTTGGCCGCGTCGAACTGATCGTTACCGTTCAGCACCATCTCGTCGTTCTCCGGCACCAGCGCCGCGACCCGGGGCTGGTTTTTCGCCGACAGCAGCTCGTCCAGGGCCTGGGAGCTGCTCGGCTGGTCGTTGTTGGCCAGGTTGGGCACCTCGAACGGAGTGCAGCCGAGCACGGGGTCCAGGAACAGGTCGAGCAGGGTGTTGTCGCTGCCGTTGAGCAGCAGGGTGGAGTTGGGGATGTTGTCCGCGTTAGCCGTGGTGTCCTGCGCGGTCTGGCCGGTGGCCGGGTTGAGCAGGTACTCGGTGGTCACGTTGTCGCTCGGGTCCTGGTCCACCATGTCGAAGTTGCGGGTGACCGGGCAGTCATCGCCGGTACCCAGCGTGCCGTCGGTCGGCACGATCTTCGACGAGGTGCCCTCCGACGGGACGCGCAAGATACCCTCGCTCTCCAGCCGGAAAGCCGTGTTGAAGAAGTTGACGCCGTTGCAGAACGACACCTGCCCGAAGATCGACCCCGTCTGGCCGTTGACGCAGTTGCCTTGCTGCAGCGCGTTCGGCGTCGCGCCCACCTGGAACAGGTCGGTGCCGTTGAACCCGAAGTCGATGGTCACGATCGCGTTCCTGGGCAGGGTCGGCACGGGAGGCGTGACGGCCGGGGTAGTGCCCTGCGTGATGACCAGCGGGTCATAGACCGCGAGCGCACCGGTCCGCGGATTCAAGATGGTGGCCTGGACGAACGCCCCCAGGTTGACCGCGTTGGTCATCTCGCAGCCAGAGGCTGCCGGCGACTGCCCGTCCGTGCCGGTGAGCTGATACGGCGTGGCCAGGCCCTGCGCGCTGAGCGGGTTAGCGGGAACGATGATGTCACAGTTCACGTTGGTCGCTGCCGCGGCCGTGGAGGCCGTCGGACTGCCCGAGCCCGACGCGCTCACGCAGGGCGACGGCGAGGCCGCAGGGCTCCCGGACGTGGTCGGGTCACCCGATGGCGTGGGGTTCCCGGACGCGGTCGGGTCACCCGATGGCGTGGGGTTCCCGGACGGTGCGGGGTTCCCCGATGGCGCAGGATTCCCGGACGTGGTCGGGTCACCCGATGGCGTGAGGTTCCCGGACGGTGCCGGGTTCCCCGATGGCGCAGGGTTCCCGGACGGCGCAGGGTTCCCAGGCGGCCGGTGCCTCGCGTACGCTGCCGGGCTCCCGGACAGCGAGCTGCAAGAACCTGTCGCCGACTGATTTATCGTCGTGACGGGGCGACCAGAGACCGCGAGGACGATCCCGAGAGTCAGGCCCAACGCCACCGGGATGGCGAGGGGGACCGCGATGCGCGCCGCACGGCTGTTCCTAGCGCGACGGCGCCATGCGGACCGATGCCCACTGCGCATTCAATCCACCTCCATGGATGTCCGCTGTGACGCTCCCGGTGGATTACCGTAGACCCGCAACGATGGTGCAGACAGGAGATTTAGAAGATTCGCGTTTTGTCCCGTTTCAAGCGCTAGGCGATGTCGAAGTCCGGGAAATTTATTGCCAAGTCCTAACGTCGCAGGTGACGAGGCTGCAACCAGACCGAGATTGCCCCGTGATAGGACAGCGCGTGCCCTGTGACGTCACGGCCAGCGAACGATAGCCGCGGAAAGTAGTTATAAAATCGCTATCAGTTACGGCAAGATGTTTCGGAAGCGTTACGCCGTCACCGGCCCGGCGGCTGCCCCAGCAGGTCACAGGGCTGTCGCCGGGCCCGCGACGGCTCGCCGGCGCGGGGACGTTCAATGCGATCAGCGCAGCCGTCACATCACGGGCGTAAGGGAGCAGCAGTCACGTCCTTCCGGCCCGCATCTGCCGTCCTCGCCACGCCTCGCCAATTAACCGCCGGGCTACTGCGTGTCTTAGTCCTAATAAGTTCGGCCCGGCATTTTTCCGGACCCCCGTCACGCTAATCCTGCATCCGTACCAATCCATTTCAACAGTCGGCAATCACGGTCCGCGGCGATGGACTACACGCACGTCATTTGCCTGGCCATCACCCGGCTGGTGAGCGGCTCGGGCGTCCTCCGGAGGGGCCCGGCCGCTCGCTGGCGGCCCACTGGCGGCCCGGACGGGGATCGGTGGCGCCAGCCTGCGCGGGCCAGGCCGCGGACAGCAGCGACGGCGTGGCGACCGCCAGGCCATGTGCCCGGAGCACGATAGGCTGGCACCGGCAACCTTTCTTGGTGTATGTGCGTCTGTCTGTGAGGGAGTCGTTTATCCGACTTCGCGTGCTCTACAGTTCCGGTCTCTGCTGTTTGCTTAGCTGTTGTCCAAATTCTTAAATCACGTCGAGGGGACGGCGCCGTGTCGCGATCGGGATGGTTCGGCAAACAGCGGTCAACGCTGGGCACCGGTGGGACCACCGAGACCAAACGGATCTGGCGGCGAACCGGCGGACGCGCCGCCGCGCTTATCGCCAGTTGCGCCGCGCTCGTCCTGGTGGCCGGCGTTTCGATCGTCGCGTTCGCGGCGCCGGGCAGTCACGCGGCTCCGGTATCGGCCGCCCGGCGCGCCGTACGGCCCAAGCCGGCGCCGGCGCTCCGGGTGCTTTCTGTCACCCCGGCCGCGGGCGCCCGCGGCGTCAATGGCGCCGATCCCATCACGGTGCAGTTCTCCGCGCCGCTTGCCGCCACGACCCCCATGCCGCAGCTCTCGCCGGACATCTCGGGGAGCTGGCAGGTCCAGGGCGACACGGCAGTCTTCACCCCGGCGGTGGGATATTTCCAGGACACCCAGGTCACGCTGAAGCTCCCCGGCGGCCCGGCCGGGATGATCTCGGTCGGCGGGGTCACCGCGGGCGCCGGCGGGCTGCTGGCCTCGGGGGTGACCCAGCGCTTCACCACAGGCTCGTTCAGTACCTTGCGCCTGCAGCAACTGCTGTCCCAGCTGGGCTATCTGCCGCTGACCTGGACGTCGCAATCCAGCTCGGTCATCACCCCCGGCAACGAGAACGCCGAGCTCTCGGCCGCGTACGACCCGCCGACCGGGACGTTTAGCTGGCACAGCGGTTACCCGTCGGAGCTGACGGACCAGTGGCAGGCCGGGTCGGGCAACATTCTCGATACCGGCGCGATCAGGGCCTTCGAGTCGGTTCACGGGCTGACGATGGACGGGTTCGCCGGCAATGCCGTGTGGTCAGACCTGCTTTCCGCGGTGGCGAAGGGCCAGCGCAACCCGAACGGCTACACCTACGCCCTGGCCGACCAGAACCTGCCCGAGTCGATAACGATCTGGCACAACGGGCACGTGGTGCTGACCAGCCCGGCCAACACGGGCATCCCGGCCTCCCCCACCGTGGACGGCACCTTCCCCGTCTACCTGCGGTTCTACTTCACGTACATGCAGGGCACCAACCCGGATGGCACCCCCTACGACGATCCCGTTTGGTACGTCTCCTACTTCAACGGCGGCGACGCCGTGCACTACTTCCCACGCGGAGGTTACGGGTACAACCAGAGCCTAGGCTGCGTGGAGCTGCCCTGGGACCAGGCCGCGGAGGCCTATCCGTACCTAACCTACGGCAGCCTGGTCACCGTCATCGGCCCGGTCGGCGGCTGACAGGCCAGGCCCAGGCTCCGCACACAGGTTGCGAAGGCCGAACCTGGCGTCGCGGCGGCGACGTGCTCAGCGTCGTCGGCCGTGTCGACGTCGGTGAGTTCGGGTAGCAGGCGGACCCGGAGCCCGGCCTCTTCCAGCTGGGCGAGCTGCAGCGATCCAGTATCCGGGCGCGACATGGGAACGCCGAGGACCAGGGCCGGATCGATCTCGCGCAGACCCAGCAGCCAGAACCCGCCGTCCTCGGCCATCCCGAACGTGGCATCCGCGGCACCGGACACCAGCGGCTCGGCCGCGGCGGCAAGCAGCCCAGGCGTCACCTGAGGAGTATCCATGCCGATCAGCACCACGGGGGCGGGCGACGTGGCGCGCGCATCCGCGAGAGCCCAGGCGATGCGCTCGCCAAGGCCGGCGCCACGCTGGCCGATGACGTCGAAACCGACGGGCAGCCACGGGCCGGGTATTCCGTCCAGGGCAAGTATCCGGCGGGCGACGCTGGCCCGCTCGACCGCCGCGAGGGTATCGGCCAGCGCTGCCTGAGCCAGAGCGGCCGCCTGCGCGGGCGTGTACGGCGGCGTGAGCCGGGTCTTGACCCGGCCGGGAACGGGTTCCTTCGCGATCACCATGACCTGCGCGGCCAGCAGCTGGTCCGGCACCGGGCGGCCGCCCCGCCGATGCTTGCCCGCGTACTTGGGGCCGGCCATGACAGGGCCGGTCACGAGCGCGCTGGTGCCGAGCGCGCTGGTGCCGAGAGGCCCGGCTCCGGGGAAGCCGGTCACGGGGGAGCCGGTCATGAGAGAGCCGGTCACGGGGGAGCCGGTCATGAGAGAGCCGGTCATGAGAGAGCCGGTCATGAGGCTGCGGGCGACGCGGCCGAGGCGAGGACCCGGCGCATGTCGCGCACGGTCCGGACCGTGCCGCCGAGCGTGCCGGTGACCTTGGACTTCCCGGCCCGCGGGTAGTAGGGCACGTCGGTCTCGGCGATCCGCCAGCCGGCCTCCGCGGCGCGCACCACCATCTCCAGC
>JASHVM010000141.1:0-2740 GCA_030044595.1 Streptosporangiaceae bacterium | reverse complement strand
TGCCTGGCCGGGGCGCTGGAGCGCCGGGAGCCCTGGGGGGTGTGGGGCGGTGAGCTGCTGCTGCGCGGCGCGATCGTGCCGCGCAAGCGACCTCGCGGCCGCCCGCGCAAGCACGACGTGGCCGCGTAGCCTGGCGCGACCCCGCGCGGCAGGGCACCCCGCGGAGTCTGCGAGACTAGAGGCCTCATGGAATACCTGATTATCTTCCTTGTCCTCTTCGTCCTCCTGATCGCGATCAGCGCCTCCCGGCTGCTGCTGGTGCGGTCCCGCCGGGGACGCTCGTACCCGCCGCCCGGACAGCCACCACCCCAGCCCGGACCGGGTGGCGCCGGCGGGGAAGCGGAAACCGCGGCCGCGCCCGAGACGCCCGCGGCCGCGACCGGGGTGCTCGAGGTCGAGCGCCCGCCGCCGTCCGCGGGGCGGATGGTGCGGTTGCGCGCCCGGCTGGCCCGGTCGCAGAGCTCGGTGGGTTCGGTGCTGCTGAACCTGCTGTCCCGGGACCGGTTGGACGACGAGACCTGGGACGAGATCGAAGAGACGCTCATCGCCGCCGACGTGGGCGTGGCGCCCGCCCAGATCATGGTCGATGACCTGCGCACGAAGGTGAAGGTGCTCGGCGTGCGCGGACCCGCCGAGGTGCGCGAGCTGCTCAGGACCGAACTGCTCGGCCAGCTGGGTGACGAGGACCGGTCGCTGCACACCTCGCCGCGGGGCGGCGTGCCCGCGGTCGTGCTCATGGTCGGCGTCAACGGCACCGGCAAGACGACGACCGCCGGAAAGCTCGCACGGGCGCTGATCGGCGACGGGGAGACCGTGCTGCTCGGCGCGGCCGACACGTGGCGGGCGGCCGCGGCCGACCAGCTGCAGACGTGGGGCGAGCGGGTCGGCGCCAAGACGGTGCGGGCCGACCGGGAGGGCGCCGACCCGGCCAGCGTGGCGTTCGAGGCGGTCAGCGAGGGCATCGAGACCGGGGTCGACGCGGTGATCATCGACACCGCCGGGCGGCTGCACACCAAGGTCGACCTGATGAACGAGCTCGGCAAGGTCAAGCGCGTGGTCGAGAAGAAGGCCCCGGTCGACGAGGTGCTGCTCGTCCTGGACGCCACCACGGGGCAGAACGGGCTGCGCCAGGCGCGGGTGTTCGCCGAGGTGGTGGACGTCACCGGGATCGTGCTGACCAAGCTTGACGGCACGGCCAAGGGCGGCATCGTCATCTCGGTGCAGCGTGAGCTCGGCGTTCCCGTCAAGCTCGTCGGGCTCGGCGAGGGACCCGATGACCTGGCCCCCTTCGACCCGGCCGCCTTCGTCGACGCCATCCTCGGCTAGCCGCGGGCCGAAACACGGTTGTAACACGCCCTGCGGGTGTTTCACCTGGCCGACACACGCCGACAGGTCCGGTGAAACGTCGGCAGCAGAGGGTCGGAACAAGACCGGCGAAGGGACACCTGACGATGAAGCTCATCACCGCTGTCATCAAGCCGTTCAAGCTCGACGACGTCAAGGCCGCGTTGCAGGCGTTCGGCGTCCACGGCCTGACGATCACCGAGGCGAGCGGATACGGCCGGCAGCGGGGGCACACCGAGGTGTACCGCGGCGCCGAGTACCAGGTCGACCTGGTGCCGAAGGTCCGCGTGGAAGTCCTCTGCGAAGACGAGGACACCGACGACCTGATCGGGGTGGTGGTCAAGGCGGCGCAGACCGGCCGGATCGGCGACGGGAAGGTCTGGTCGGTCCCGGTGGAGACGGTGGTCCGGGTGCGGACCGGGGAGCGCGGGCCGGACGCCATCTGACCAAAGCCCATGAGCAGTCCGGCGGACGCGAGGAAACCATGACGTCGCTCGCCGCGGACCGTGCCCGCCGGACCGCTCGGATCGACCGGTGGCTGGCCGAGCTCCTGGGTCCCCAGCCCGGGGTGGCCCTGGTGGCGGTCGGCGGGTACGGGCGCCGGGAGCTGCTCCCGCGCAGCGACCTGGACGTCGTCCTTTTGCACGGCGGGCGCGACGACATCGCCGGCATCGCGGACCGGATCTGGTACCCGGTCTGGGATTCTGGCGCGGAGCTCGACCACGCGGTGCGGACCGTGCCGCAGGCCCGCCGGGTGGCGCGCGCCGACCTGAAGGTCGCGCTCGGGCTGCTGTCCGCCCGGCACGTGGCCGGCGATCCCGACCTCACCGAACGGCTGCGCGCGGGCGCGCTCGAGGACTGGCGCTCGGCCGCGCCAGCCAGGCTGGCCGAACTGCACGCCGCGCACGACGAGCGCACCAGGACCTTCGGCGAGCTCGCCTTCCTGCTCGAGCCGGACCTGAAGGAGGCCAGGGGCGGGTTGCGGGACGTGCACGCGATCCAGGCGGTGGCGGCCGCGTGGGTGGCGCCGGCGCCCGGGCCCAAGGTACGCACCGCGTACGAGCAGATACTGGACGCCAGGCACGCGCTGCACGAGGTCACGGGGCGCCGGCTGGACCGGCTGGTCCTCGAGGAGCAGGACGAGGTGGCCCGCGCCCTCGGCCTGCTCGACGGCGACGTGCTGCTGCGGATGCTGGCCGGCGCCGCGCGGACCATCGCCTACGCCGTCGATCACGCCTTCCGTCAGGCGGACCGGCTCGGTGCCCGCCGGCTGCGCCGCCGCGGCGCGGAGCGGCGTCCGCTGGCGGACGGGGTGGTGGAGCAGGACGGCGAGGTGGTGCTCGCCCGCGCGGCCGACCCGGCCCGCGACCCGCCGCTCGTGCTGCGCGCCGGGGCG
>JASHVM010000140.1:0-3980 GCA_030044595.1 Streptosporangiaceae bacterium | reverse complement strand
GCCGTGCTGGCCGGCGCGGACACCACGGCCGCACCCAGCCCAGCCGTGGCCCCGACCAGGACCGGGCTCGCCGGTGCCGTGCGGGCGGCCGCCAGGCTGTAGTGCCCGCTCGCACCGGGACCGGAAAGCTGGTCCAGGTCCCAGATGCTGTAGCCGATCAGCAGCAGCGCGAAGGCGAACGCCAGGAACGGCAGCTGCAGGGTGCCCATGCCGCTCAGGCCGCCGGCCATGCCACCCATGCCGCCTGATCCGTGTGTCGCGGGCGCCGTGAAGGCCATGAACATGTACAGCATGGCCGCGGAGTGGATCAGGTGCGGCGCGCAGTGCCCGCCCGCCAGCGCGCGGACGCCGCTGACCTGGGCGTCCCGGACCACCCGGTAGGCGAACCAGACCGTCAGCACGGCGAAGATGACCGACCATGCGCCGTTCGGCAGGGTCTGCAGGCTCGCGACCAGCATGCCCGCCATGGCGATGGCCATCAGCAGGTGCGAGACGTCGATGTCGGCCAGGGCGGCCCGCGCCCCTTGCTGCCACGGCCGCGCCGCGACCAGGCGGGCCGCACTGACCGCCGCGACCAGGAGCATGATCGCGGCGAAGATGTCCAGGATCCAGTTGGGAATCATGATGCGACCGTCCCTTCGCCAACGCCGACCTGGGCCGGGCTGGTGCGCGCCGGCGCCGTGACTGAGATCCGAACCGGCCAGTAGGCGAGCGCCAGCAGAATGAGCAGAGGGCCGGAGTTGGGATCAGTGGCCCCGCCGGCCAGGATGGTCCCGAAGTCCTCGCCGAATACCCAGATCACCGCGGCCACTACGATGGCCAGGACCAGGGTGGCCTTAGCGGCGCCCGCGGGCAGGTACACGCCAACGGCGATGATCAGCAGGGCGATGGCCAGCACGATCGAGGTGGCCAGGCCCTGGTGGGCGACGAGCGAGGCGGCGCCCCGGTCCAGGGCGGCCAGCCAGCCGGGCTCGCCGCTTTCCATGCCCGCGATCATGCCGTTCAGCGCCTGCGGCGCTCGGTTCCCGGGCAGCAGCGCGAAGTAGGCCAGGCTGAGCCACAGCACCAGCCACAGGGCCCGCGCGACCGGAGCCCCCACGGCGCGCGCCGCAGTGAACGGCGCCAGCTTGCCCGCACGGTCGGCAGGCCACAGCAGCACCGCGAGCAGTGCGTAGATGATCACCGCGCCGGGCGCGCCGTTAACCGGGCTCGCGCTGCTGGTCAGCACCATCCCGAGCCCTTCGCCGAACCACCACACGCCGAGCGCCCAGGCGATCGACGCGGCCAGCGCCAGCCGCACCGTCGGCCGCCACGCGATCCCGATCCCCAGTAGCACTTGGATCGTGGCGAAGATCGAATTCAGCAACACGGCGTGATGCGCGACGAACGTGGCGTTCCAGGTGATCGGGCTGGCCACGACACCGGGGTTGCCGGACGCCGTCCCTCCTATCATCTGGCTGAACGCCTTGGAGAACATGAAGGACTGGTACTGCAGCAGCCCGACGAGCAGCCATATCCCGCCCAGCGCCAGTTGCAGCCGCCGCCGGACGTCCGGCCCCCCGCTGGCCACGTCGGCTCCGGTAACCAGCCTGCTCCGCCACGCGGGACGGGCTGCCGCGGCGGCGATCTCGCTCATTCGGTTCTCCTCGCCTGCCCGGCCCGGACACTTAGGCCCGGGCTGCTGTCATCCCGGAACAGATATCAGGAGGACTCAGGCCGCCGGAGCAATCCTGTCGTGGGCCATCCGGGAATGCCGCAAATACTAAAGGCCGGTTTTCCGTGGTTCAAGAGCTAGCGGCAAGAAAGGATTACATTTCCGTCATCGTAGAAACCTGCAGGTAGGGTAGGTTGTGATTGACATATCCCTCAGGGCGCGAAAACCCCGCAGAGGTATTTAATAAACCTTGATGGGGTATTCGGAGTACCCCGCCAGGGTATTAGTTTCGGTCTAAGAAAAGAGGGTCATCATAAAGGGTGACTGTGTCAGCGCGCAGGCGCAGGGCGGCGGCGTGCCGTGCTGCCACGTTCAGGTGTGCGTTGCTGATGGCCATGAGATGAGCTGGCGAGAGAAGGGATCTGATCATGAGCACGGCCACCACCTGCGAGAACCCGGCATGTACCTGTGATCCGTGTAGCTGCGTGGATTGCAGCTGCGGCAATGCCGCGCGCAGCTGTGACAACCCGAAATGCACCTGCGAGAACTGCACCTGCGAGAACTGCCAGTGCGGCCAGTAGGGTACCGTCAGGCCCGCCACGTTGTGCCGGGCCTAGCCGGCGAATTCGTATCCGGCTTCCTGGACGGCCTCGCGCAGCGGAGTGTCGCCGGGAAGCGGGTCGCCGGTGATGCGGACGGTGCCCGTTGCGACGTCGACGTCGACGCCGGTGATGCCGGGGAGCTTGCTGATCTCGGCGCAGACGGCGCTGGCGCAGTGGTCGCAGGTCATCCCGGTGACCGTGAGGGAGCGAGTTGACACGATCGTGATCGTAGCCCGGCCGGCGGCCCGGCGTCGGCCCGGGCCGGTGACCGGAGTACGTCGTAGCCGTGATGACGTCCCCGAAGAGGTGAGATGACATTTGGCTCATGTTCCGGCCGGTGGATCGCGGCCCCCGG
The DNA here is from genome assembly GCA_030044595.1 of Streptosporangiaceae bacterium. Taxonomy (GTDB): domain Bacteria; phylum Actinomycetota; class Actinomycetes; order Streptosporangiales; family Streptosporangiaceae; genus Palsa-504. The sequence continues at coordinate 1,369 of JASHVM010000140.1, read as the reverse complement.
TGTCGTCTCGATAGCATCCTGTCATCGTGGTGAACAGCGGGTCCGCGAGGTGATCCGGTGATTCGCGAGGCCAAGCTCGTGGGGTTCGTGATCCTGCTCGCGGCGATTTTCCTCGGCGCACATATGGCCGGTTCTCACCTGGGTCCGGTGACGACTACCCATTCGCAGGTCAGCTACCTGGGCACGAGCGGCGGCGGCATGGGCGGCATGAACATGGGTGGCTCTGGCAGCTCCGGCCAGCAGGTCCCGCCCGCGGTCCGGCTGCGGGGCGGCCGCACGTGAGCGGTACCGAGACCAGCGACACCGGGACCGTGACCGGGGCCGAGCTTGTCGTCGACGGGATGACCTGCGGATCGTGTGCTGCCCGGATCGAGCGGCGGCTGAACCGGCTGGACGGCGTGGCGGCCACCGTCAACTACGCCACCGGGCGGGCCTACTTCGCCAGCACCGGAGGGCGCGAGGTCGGCGAGCTCATCGGCGTGATCGAGTCAGCTGGCTATACCGCTACCCGACCGACCCCGCCGACTCAGGACGAGGCAACCGGTTCCGACCCGGCGGCCCGGGCACTGGCCCGACGGCTCGCCGTCTGCGTCCCGCTGGCCCTAGCGGTCATCGTGCTGGCTATGGTGCCGGCCGCGCAGTTCCCCGGCTGGCAGTGGGTGAGCCTGCTGTTGGCCGCGCCGGTCGCGACCTGGGGGGCGTGGCCTTTGCACCGGGCCGCGTGGTACGGGCTCGGCCACGGGGCCGCGACAATGGACACCCTGGTCAGCCTCGGCGTCGTGGCCTCGTTCGGCTGGTCGGTGTACGCGCTGTTGTTCGGCGGCGCGGGCATGACCGGGATGAAGATGTCGTTCGCCTTCACCTTCGGGCAGGCCAGCGGGCAGACCCTGTACCTGGAGGTCGCCGCTGGGGTGACCGTGGCGGTGCTGGCCGGGCGGTACCTGGAGGCTCGCGCCCGGCACCGGGCGGGTTCGGCCCTGAGCGCACTGGCCACCCTGGGTGCCAAGACGGTCGCGGTGCTGCGCGACGGCGCCGAGCAACGAGTCGCGGTCGACCAGCTCGCCGCCGGGGACCTGTTCGTGGTCCGCCCCGGGGAGAAGATCGCCACCGACGGGGTCGTGGCCGAGGGAAGCTCGGCTATCGACACGTCGCTGGTCACCGGGGAGTCGATGCCCGCCGAGGTCGGCCCGGGCGACCCGGTGACCGGCGCCACGGTGAACATGAGCGGGCGGCTGGTGGTGCGGGCCACCCAGGTAGGGTCCGGCACGCTGCTCGCGCAGATCACCCGGCTGGTCAGCCAGGCGCAGGCCACCAAGGCCAGCGCGCAGCGGCTAGCGGACCGGGTCGCCGCCGTGTTCGTCCCGTGCGT
>JASHVM010000139.1:0-4102 GCA_030044595.1 Streptosporangiaceae bacterium | reverse complement strand
GACAGCCCGAGGTAGCGGACGTAGCCGGCCCTGATCATCTCGGCGATCGCCCCGGCCGTCTCCTCGATGGGAACGGCGGGATCGAGGCGCGCGGGCTGGTACAGGTCGACGTAGTCGGTGCCGAGCCTGGTCAGCGTGTAGGCGAGCGCGGTCTTCACCGCGGCCGGACTGGCGTCGTAGCCGATAAACGCGCCGCCGGGATCCCGCTGCCCGCCGAACTTCACCTGGATGAACACGCTCTCCCGGGGAATCCGGCGCAGCGCGTCGTGCAGCAGCAGCTCGTTGTGTCCCATGCCGTAAAAATCGCCCGTGTCCAGCAGGGTGATCCCGGCATCGACCGCAGCGTGGATCGTGGCGACGCTCTCGTGATCATCGGCCTGTCCGTAGATCCCCGACATGCCCATCAGGCCGAGGCCGACCCGGGATACGACCGGCCCGCCGCGGCCCAGCGTGGTCTTCGCTATCACGCCTGTACCTTACCCGCGAGGCATCTTCCAGCCTGAACCTCCCGGTGATGCCTCACCAGTCCCGTTAATCCCTATCCGCACATCAGTGCGGCATCGGCCAGAATTATCGTGGTTGATTCGGGCTTAGTGGTTGATCGGGGCTATTACCGTGTACCGGATCCACCACGAAGCCCCGATCAACCGCAATCTTTTCCAGGCGGAGTGCACCATGGAGCGCTCGTGCACCACGATGCTCATAGGTGTTACCCCGTGCTGACGGCCGGTAGGGTCGGGTGCCGTGATCGCGGTGGTTCTCGCATCAGCCTCGCCGGCCCGGTTGGCGGTGCTGCGCGCCGCCGGGCTCGACCCCGAAGTCGTCGTCAGCGGCGTCGACGAGAGCGCGTTCGCAGCCGACACGCCGGCCGAACTGGCCGGCCTGCTCGCTCAGGCGAAGGCCGCGGCGGTCGCGGCACGGCGCCGGGACGCGCTGGTGATCGGCTGTGATTCGCTGCTCGACCTGGACGGGCGCGCGCTGGGCAAGCCGGCCTCGGCCGAGCAGGCGGCCGCGCACTGGCGGGAGATGTCGGGGCGGACAGGCACGCTCGTCACCGGGCACTGCGTGATCAACGCCGCCACCGGCCAGCGAGCCGCGGCGGTGGCGGCGACCGGTGTGCGGTTCGGGACGCCGACGGAGGAGGAGATCGCCGCCTACATCGCCTCCGGGGAGCCGCTCGCGGTGGCCGGGGGGTTCACGCTGGACGGTCGCGGCGGCTGGTTCGTGGAGCGGATCGACGGCGATCACGGCACCGTGCTCGGCGTTTCGCTGCCGCTGCTCCGGCGCCTGCTGGCCGACCTGGGCGTCCGCGTAACGTCGCTCTGGACCTGATCAGCGCGGGCTCGGGCCGAGTTCCGCACTACGCTGTAGGGGAGCGAGCAGACAGGCGCGAAACGACCCGGACGGATGCATGGATCCCGAACCCCCTGTGCTCGACAGCCTGCGCAAGGCGGTCGACGCGATGCCCGACGACGTGCCGCTTCGGCTGCACCTGGCGACGCTGCTGCTGCGCGGCGGTCAACGCGACGAGGCGGTCAGGCAGCTGGGCGCCGTCTTGCAGCGCGATCCGGGCAACGCCCAGGCACTGGACCTGCTCCGCGGGCCCGGCCCGGCGCCGGCTGAGGCCGGGCGCGAGCCTCCCTCCGCTCCTGGTGATATTTCTCCCGAACGGGCCGTGGTGCTTCCGCCGTCGGGCCCGGTGGAATCGCCCGGCAGGGCTCAAGGCCCGGGGCAGCCGCCGCAGTATGACTGGTCGCAGGCGGAGGATGAGCTGCGCGACGTGCTGCCTGCCATGTTCGTCGGCGATCCAGATGCGGACTCGGCTTCGGCGGGCATCGACGAGGCGGACGCCTATGACGCCGAGCAGGCCGGCCTGACCCTGGCGGACGTGGCCGGGATGACCGAGGTGAAGCAGCGCCTCGAGGCGGCGTTCCTGGCCCCGATGCGCAACCCCGACCTGCGCCGGCTGTACGGCAAGTCGCTGCGCGGCGGGCTGCTGCTGTACGGCCCGCCGGGCTGCGGCAAGACGTTCATCGCCCGTGCGGTGGCGGGCGAGCTCGGCGCCAGGTTCATCGCGGTGTCGTTCGCCGACATCATCGACATGTTCGTGGGGCAGAGCGAGCGGAACATCCACGAGCTGTTCGAGATCGCCCGAAGGAATGCGCCGTGCGTGCTGTTCCTGGACGAGGTGGACGCGATCGGGCAGAAGCGCTCGCAGCTGCGGCACACCCCGATGCGCAGCGCGGTCAACCAGCTGCTCCTGGAGCTGGACGACGTGTCCGGCCGCAACGAGGGAGTCTTCCTGCTGGCCGCTACCAACCACCCCTGGGACGTGGACAGCGCCCTGCGCAGGCCCGGCCGTTTTGACCGGACGCTGCTGGTGCTGCCGCCCGATGCATCGGCCCGCGAGGGAGTGTTCCGCTATCACCTGAAGGACCGCCCGGTCGCGGGCATCGACCTGGCTAAGCTGGCCGGGCAGACCGACGGGTATTCCGGCGCTGACATCGCGCACGTCTGCGAGACGGCCGCCGAACGCGCCCTGATGGACTCGGTCCGCCAGGGTGAGCCGCGGATGATCGGCACGCCCGACCTCGAAGCCGCCATCGCCGAGGTCAAGCCGTCGCTGGGCTCCTGGTTCGATGTCGCTCGCAACGTGGCGCTGTTCGCCAATGAGGGCGGCACCTATGACGACCTGGCCGCCTACCTGCGCAAGCGCCGCCTGCTGTGAGCCCGCGCCAGTGATCGAGCTGCGACAGGAGCTGGCGCGGGCGTCCGCGATGCTGGACGTCAGACGCTTCGATGAGGCGGCGCAGCTACTGGCGCGCGTCGTGGCGGCGGAGCCGGAGAGCAGCCGGGCCTGGTGCCTGATGGCCCGCGCGCACCTGGGCGCGGACCGCTACGCCGAGGCAGTCGAGGTGGCCAATCGGGCGGTGGCCCTTGACCCTTCCGACGAGTGGCCGCACCGCCTGGCCAGCAATGCCCTGGTCCACCTGGGCAACTACCCGGACGCGCTTCGCGCGGCACGGGCGGCGTGCAGGCTCGCGCCCGCCTACTGGCAGACGCACGTCTGCGTGGCGCAAGCTGCTCTGGCCGCCCACCAGCTGGACACCGCCACCGGCGCGGCGGCCCGCGCCCGCACCCTGGCCCCGAATGAGCCCGACGTTCATTTCCTGTCCGGCAAGGTGAGCCTGGCTCGCGGTCGGCTGACCGATGCGCGCGAGCACCAGGAACGCGCTCTCGCGCTTGATCCCGCGCACAGCGGCGCGATGAACGAGCTGGGCCGGATCAGGCTCAGGCGGCACGACGCGGCCGGAGCGATCCGCCACTTCATCAGCGCGGCCCGGGCCACCCCGGATGAGCGCATCTACAGCAGGAACATCGACGTGGTGATCCTGCGCACGGTATCGAGAACGATTTACCTGTTCACGCTGATCGCGTTGATCTTGATCTGGGTTCCCGCGGTGACTCACGTCGACCGGTTCCCGTTCGTGATCGGGCTTGGGGTGCTTGTCGTCATCACGGTCGGCTGCTTCGTCGGGATGATGCTGCGGCTGCCGCGTGAGGCGCGGCTGATGGTGCGCAGGACCCTGCGCGCTCCGCGGGTCGCGGCGGCGCTCGCCCTGGCCATGGGCGGGGTCGCCGCGGCGCTCGGCGTCGTCGCCTTCGCGCCCGCGGCTGACGTCGCCGAGCTGTTGCCGGTCGCGGTCGTCATTACCATCGCGGCGCGGCTGGCCGCCTTCGCCACCCTGCGGGCCGCCGCCAGGAAGCGTTAACCCGCTGGCGTCGCGACCCCGCCTCATCGGGCCGTGGCCCGCTCGGCGCGGCCGCGATGAGCTGGTCGCAGGCAGCGCTTCAGCTTGGCCGCCGGAGAACGTGCGTCACACGGTCGGCTGAGTTAAGATACATCGCGTTCACCGAATCCAGCCGGAAGGGACGCCATGGACGCGACAAACGGGGGCCGCGGAAGCCCGGAGGCGCAGGAGAGCGCAAAGGCACAGGACAGCCCGCAAGCACAAGACAGCCGGGAAGTGCAGGGCAGCCCGCAAGCACAGGGCAGCCGGGAAGCGCAGGGCAGCCGGGAAGCGCAGGACAGCCGGGAAGC
>JASHVM010000011.1:0-4606 GCA_030044595.1 Streptosporangiaceae bacterium | reverse complement strand
CGCGCGTTCGGCCAGTCCGCCGTTATGCCGCTCGACGTCGTCCGCCGTGACGGCGACGTGCTGCTCCGGTTCGACGTTCCCGGCATCGACCCTGAGTCGATCGACGTCACCGTCGACCACGGTGTCCTGTCCGTCAGCGTCAAGCGGCAGGAGGAGAAGACGGAGAACGACAAGTTCTTCGTGCGCGAGCGCACCATGGGCACGTTCACGCGCCGCCTGTCCCTGTCCAAGAACCTGGACGCCGACGCGATCGAGGCCGCCTACAACAATGGCGTCCTCGAGGTCCGTATCCCGGTTCTCGAGCAGGCGAAGCCGCGCAAGATCGAGGTCCGTCAGGGCGACGACCAGGGGGAGCTTGCTGCCTGACCCCAGTCAGCCGAGCTCACTGATAATGACGAGCGGCCGGCGGGCGCTGATGCGTCCCGCCGGCCGCTTACCATCTGGGCAACAGAAGGAGGGAACGCCATGGCGCCATCACCATTTGACGATGAGGACACGCCGTTGTACACGGTCGGGCAGGTCGCGCAGATGCTCGCCGTTAAGCAGGCGTTCCTGCGTCGCGTCGACCAGCTGCGGGTCGTCTCACCGCAGCGGTCCGAGGGCGGCCAGCGCCGCTACACCCGCTACGAGATCCGCGTCATACAGCAGGTCGTCAACATGGCCGACGAGGGCATAACGCTGCAGGCCATCCGGCGGATCATCGACCTGGAGCGGCAGCTCGCCGAGGTCACCCGCGAGCGTGACGACCTGGCCCGCCGTCTCGCGGAGCTGCTTTAGCGCGCCGGCCCGGCCGTCAGCGGCGCGGCCGTCAGCGGCGCGGCCGTCAGCGGCTCCGCGCCGCGGCGGCCTCGGACCCCGGAGCCTCCGCGAGCTGCTCGAGGACCGGCAGAGCCGCGGCCAGCGCGGAGCGCTGCGCGGGCGTGAGCAGCTCCAGGCTCGCGGTCAGCATGAGCGTGCTTTCCGTGCGGATGCGCTCGAGGGCATCCTGGCCGTGCGGGGTGATGGCGAGGGTGCTCGCGCGCGCGTCGCTGGGGTCAGCGGTCCTGCGCACGTACCCGCTCTCTTCCAGCGCCGTCACCAGCCGGGTGAGCGTAGACGGCGCGATTCCCTCGGCGGCGGCCAGGTCGCCCAGGCGCATCGGCCCGGTCTTCCCGATGGTCGCGAGCGCCGAGAGCTGAGTGGGGGTCAGGCCGGCGAGCTCGTGCCTGCGCAGCCGGCGAGACAGCCGCGCCAGGGCGACGCGCAGCCTGGTGACGTCGATCACGGGGTCGCCAGCGTCCGGCGCGCCGGGAGCGGGCGCCCAGCCCGGCCCGCCCGCCTGGCTGACTATCGAATCCGCGCTCACCTTTCCAGCCTACGCGGTGCGCGCCGTACCCTGGAGTCCAGCGGAAAGGCGGATCGACGTGACCACGGCGCCCAGCGTCTCATATTCCATCACCGTACGGCTCGAGGTCGCGTCTCGCGGCCGCGCGGTCAGCGAGATCACCCGGGCGGTGGAAAGCTGCGGCGGTGTGGTCACCGCACTTGACGTGACCGCCGCTGGCCAGCAGCGGCTCCGGGTGGACGTTACCTGCGCGGCCCGGGATACCGCGCACGCGGAGGCGATCGTGTCCGCGCTGGCCGGCATCGCCGGCGTGACCGTGCACAAGGTCAGCGACCGCACGTTCTTGCTGCATCTCGGCGGCAAGATCGAGATGCGCTCCAAGGTGCCGCTCCGCAACCGGGACGACCTGTCGATGGCGTACACCCCGGGCGTCGGGCGAGTCGCGCTGGCGATCGCGGCGAACCCGGATGACGCGCGCCGGCTGACCATCAAGCGGAACTCCGTCGCGGTGGTGACCGACGGCTCCGCCGTGCTCGGCCTGGGCAACATCGGGCCCTACGCCGCCTTGCCGGTCATGGAAGGCAAGTCGGCCCTGTTCAAGACGTTCGCCGGCATCGATGCCTGGCCGATCTGCCTGGATAGCCAGGACACCGACGAGATCGTCCGGGCGGTGCAGCTCATCGCGCCCGGGTTCGGCGGGATCAACCTGGAAGACATCAGCGCGCCGCGCTGCTTCGAGGTCGAGCGCAGGCTGCGCGCGCTGCTCGACATCCCGGTGTTCCACGACGACCAGCACGGTACCGCGATCGTCGTCATGGCCGCGCTGACCAATGCGCTGCGCGTGGTGGGCAAGAAGCTCCCGGACGTGCGCATCGCCATGGCGGGCGCCGGCGCGGCGGGCACCGCCGTGCTCAGGCTGCTGCTCCGCGCCGGGGCCGCCGACGTCGTGGTCTGCGACGACCAGGGAGCAGTGCATGCCGGCCGGCCGGGCCTTGACCCGAGCCTGCGCTGGATAGCGGAGAACACCAACCATGACGGGTACGCGGGTGACGTGGCCGGTGCCCTGCGAGGCGCCGACGTGTTCATCGGCCTGTCCGCGCCGGGGATCCTGGCTGCCTCGGACATCGCGGCCATGGCCAGCCGCGCCATCGTGTTCGCGCTGGCCAACCCCGAGCCCGAGGTGGACCCGGACGCCGCCAGCCAGTACGCCGCCGTGGTGGCAACCGGCCGCAGCGACTACCCGAACCAGATCAACAACGTCCTCGCCTTCCCCGGGGTGTTCCGCGGGTTGCTCGACGCGCAGAGCCGGGTCGTCACCGACGACATGCTGATCGCCGCCGCGCAGGCGCTCGCGGACGTGGTATCCCCCGACGAGATCGGGCCGCACTACATCATCCCCTCGGTCTTCCATCCTGACGTGGCGTCGTCGGTCGCGGCGGCGGTCGAGGACGCTGCCACCGCCGAGCCTGACGGATGATAGAGACATGGACGAAATAGCACCGGACGCCCTGGCCGGTCGCCTGCTCGTCGCCACCCCGATGCTCGGAGATCCCAACTTCCGCCGCACCGTCGTCCTGGTCGTGGAGCACGAGTCTGAGCAGGGCACCCTCGGCGTGGTGCTCAACCGGCCGACCAAGGTGCCGGTCGGCCAGGTGCTCGAGCCGTGGACCGACCTGGCTACCAGCCCGTCGGTCGTGTTCAGCGGCGGCCCGGTCGCGACGAACAGCGCGCTGGCGCTCGCCCTGGTGCCCGGATCCGACGAGCCGATCGGCTGGCACCCGCTGGACGGCGCCCCGGCCGTGGCCCGGCTCGGTCTCGTCGACCTTGATGCCCCGCCCGGCCTGATCGCCCCCGCGGTCGTCTCGCTCCGGGTCTACGCGGGCTACGCGGGCTGGAGCGCCGGCCAGCTTCAGGCGGAGATCGAGGAAGGAGCGTGGTACGTGGTCCCGGCCGAGCCGGACGACGCGTTCTGCGCCGACCCCGGTCACCTCTGGTCGGCCGTGCTGCGCCGTCAAGGAGGCGAACTCGCCTACGTGGCGACGTACCCCGATGATCCCGGCCTGAATTAGACTTCCCAAGGTGAGCGGTACTGAGGTTCTTCCGGACCAGAAAACGCGCATCCAAGAGGATGTCCGGCCCGATCTGTCGCACGGCGACGGCGATCACGAGCGGTTCGCGCACTACGTCGACAAGAGCAAGATCGTCGACAGCATGGTGACGGGAACGCCCGTCACCGCTTTGTGCGGCAAGGTATGGGTGCCGAGCCGGGACCCCAAGCGCTACCCGGTCTGCCCCACCTGCAAGGAGATCTACGAGCAGCTCCCCCCGGGCGACAGCGGCGGCGACGACTAACCATCGCATCCCGCCCCGCCCCGGCACTCACCACCGGCTGTCACAGCCATCCGTCCGCGGGCGACTACGTCTGGAACCAGAACGGCGCGACCCAGCGCAACTGGCCCGTATTCCGTGGTGGTCACGGTGAGCAGGAAGGGGCTCGTTGGCGCAACGTGCCCCACCTGAGGGGCTCGTTGGCGCAACGTACCCCTTGCCGGATCCAGCCCGATCCCGGACTGCGCCTTTGTGTCATAGATCACGCACGCAGAGTGAGAAGCGGTGTGACCATCGAGCCAGGGCCGCGCAACTGGCCCGTGTTACTCCTCGCGAATGGGCAAGAGCCCGCTGACCGGCGTCCCGGTGAGCTTTGCCCCGGCGGTCCGCAGGTCCTCGATGGCCTTCGCGGTGGACTCCGGGGCCACGCCTGCGGTGAGATCGAGCAGAACCCTGGTCCCGAAGCCCAGCCGCGCTGCGTCAGCGGCCGTCGCGTGGACGCAGTAGTCGGTGGCGATGCCGACCACGTCCACCTCGTCCACCCCGCGCTCGCGCAGCCAGTCGGCCAGCGGCGTCCCGTCGCCGTCCCTGCCCTCGAACCCGCTGTAAGCCGCGGCGCGCGCGCCCTTGGTGAATACCGCCTCGACGGCGTGGGTGTCCAGGTCGGGGTGGAAATCCGCCCCGGGCGTGCCCGCGACGCAGTGCGGTGGCCAGGAATCCACGTAGTCCGGATGATTGGAGAAATGAGAGCCGGGGTCGACGTGGAAGTCCTTGGTGGCCACGACGTGCGCGTATCCGTGGCTGCCCTCGAGGTATTCGCTCACCCCGCGGGCCACGGCGGTGCCGCCGACCACGGCCAGCGAGCCGCCCTCGCAGAAATCGTTCTGCACGTCGGTGATGATCAGAGCGCGCATAGCCCAACGGTATCCTCCGGACCCGGGAGGCGTGAGCCGG
>JASHVM010000138.1:0-7667 GCA_030044595.1 Streptosporangiaceae bacterium | reverse complement strand
ATGGCACGGTAACGCGGCCGGGTACATCCGTGCCACGATCCGTGCCACGTCAGTGGAGTGCCAGATCCGATAATGCTAGTTCACAACGGGTGCGCCGCCAGGGACTCGAACCCCGAACCCGCGGATTAAGAGTCCGCTGCTCTGCCAGTTGAGCTAGCGGCGCGTCAGAACGCTGTGATCGTAGCAGTAATCGGCAGGCCAAGGCGAATCACGGCTCGTGCTCTCTGGCTGAACGGCAGTTGGGATGTTCGGAAGAAAAGAATGAGTAAACCGACATTCCGAACGGTCCGTGGTAGCCCTATCAAGGGAAACCTGATGCTCGTCGTGGCCACGTGGTCGCGGTCGGCCCTGAACACGGCATGGAGGGATGTGAAGACTCGCGGAGGCATATGCCGGTGACGCGGGCATGACCAGTCGTGACGCTGCAGAGTCGGCCGCCGTGCCCGAACCCGCTCAGACGCCGCGGCCCGCCACAAAACACCTAGCGGGGGCCGGAAGTCGGCTTGCATGGCTCGACGTGCTCCGCGGTGTGGCAGCGCTGTCCGTGGTCTTCAATCATTTCGGCTACTTCGTCCCTAAGCCGGTGCAGTCCGCCGTGTACCAATGGATCAACCCTGGCGATTACGGCGTTTTCGTATTCTTCATCATCAGCGGGTACATCGTGCCCGCATCGCTGGAGCGCAAGGGCAGCGTGCGGACGTTCTGGATAAGCCGCGTATTCCGGCTCTATCCTCTGTACCTGCTCGCGGTCGGGGTAGCGGTGGCTCTGTGGATGCTCCACGTCGGATCGCTGCGTGGCGAGGGCGCGGATCCGGCGACATCGATCCTCTCCCAGATGCTGATGATGTCGAACGTGCTGGCCGGGGAGAACCTGCCCAACGTCGTGTGGTCGCTCTCCTACGAGATGATCTTCTACCTGCTGCTCACTGCGCTGTTCATGGCTCAGGTCCACCGGCGCAGCAACAGGTACGCGCTGGCCTTCGGCGTCGCGGCCGTCGCGCTCGGCGGCTTGTTGCCGCAGGCGTATTTCACCAACACCGTGTCCAGCCCTCGCATCATCGCGCTCGTCGCTGACCTGGTCGTGCTCACCGGGCTGGCTTTCGCGGTCGCCTTGCGCGGCATGCCGCGCCTGGTGGGAGCGGCTCTTGCCGCGATGGTCGGGCTGACGCTGCTTGCCCTCAACGGCACCTGGTTGTTTCCCTGGGAGGCGCTGTCGATCCTGGCGCTCATGTTCACCGGGACGATGCTGTACCGCGCCCAGCAGGGCCAGTACCCGTGGCGGAGTGCCATCGCCATCGCGGTCACCGTGGTGGGGCTCGCCATCGCGGCCGGCCTTTGGCACAGCCATGCCAGGGGCATGTCACCCCGGGCCGAACTCGTCTGGGAGCGCTGCTGGTTCATGTCCCTCTTGCTGGCCGGCCTGACGTTCGGGGCCGGGCTGCTGTTCCGGAACGTCAGATGGCCAGCGATCCTGACCTGGCTCGGACTGATCAGCTACTCGGTGTACCTGCTGCACCCGGCGCTCATCGAGGTCTACCGTCACGAGACCTGGACGGCCCACCATCCGTTCTGGCTGCAATCGCTCGTGGATGCCTTGTTCTTGGTCATCTTGATTGCGGTGTGCTCGCTGACCTACCTTCTCGTCGAGCGGCCCATGCAGAACGTCGGCCGTCGGCTGGGTCGCTGGCTCGACGCCCGGTACGGCCCCGATCGGATTCCCGGCCGGGCACCCGGAGCCGCGGCCCCCGCCCTGGCCAGTCCTGCGCGCGCCGAATTATCCGCCGCTTGCCGCATGCTAGTGTCATGGTTCCCTCATCCGTGCCCACGCCGCCCGTACCCGGCCCGCGGCCGGACCCGTTGCCGTCACCCCGCGAACCGGCTGGTCCTTATCGCGTCTGCCTGGTCTGCCTCGGGAACATCTGCCGGTCGCCCATGGCCGAGACGGTGCTGCGCGCCGCACTGGCCGAGTCCGGTCTCGGTGCGGCGGTGGCGGTAGACAGCGCAGGTACCGGGGATTGGCATATCGGCAGCCGGATGTACGCGCCGGCCCGGGCGGCGCTAGCCAGCCGCGGATACGACGGCTCGGCCCACCGGGCCAGGCAGTTCCAGGCCTCGTGGCTCGGCAAACGCGACCTGGTCCTGGCCATGGATGCCGACAACCTCGCGACCTTGAGGCGGATGGCCGGGGGAGCGGACCGAGACCGGATCCGCTTGTTCGGCGCGGTGGGCGGGCTGGCCGAGACCGGCGACGGCGAAATCCCCGACCCCTACGGCGGAGGCGCCGCTGACTTCGCCTACGTACTTGACCTGCTCGGCGACGCGACGCCAGTCATCGTGGCCCGGCTGACCAGCCTGCTCGAGCCGTGAGCCCTTCTGGTTCCGCGGCCAGCCTGATCGGGCGGCTGACCGGCCTGCCCGTCCGCCAGGCGCGCGTCGTCGGCTCGCAGCACGGCTACCAGCACCTCATGATCACGCTCGCCGGCGGACGCCGTGCGTTCGCCAAGGCGTCCGGTGCTGATGCCTCCGACGAGGTGGCGGCCGCGTTCGCGGCCGAGGCAAACGGCCTGCGCTGGCTGGCCGGGGCCGCCGCCGTCCCGGTACCCGAAGTGCTGGCCGTCACCCCGTCCGTGCTGGTCATCTCGATGATTCCGCCCGGCCTCGCTACGCCCGAGGCCGCATTTCAGTTCGGCGCGGACCTTGCCCGGCTGCACGCGGCAGGCGCGGATTATTTCGGCGCGCCGTGGCGCGGGTTCATCGCCAGCCTGCCGCTGGACAACGCGCCTGTGCCGTCGGGTGGCGCGGCCGGACCGCGTGATAGCGGGTCGGGCTGGCCCGAGTGGTACGCGAACCGCAGGCTGCTGCCTTTCCTGCGCCGGGCGGTGGATGCGGGAGCGCTGCGGCCCGAGGACGGGCGGCTGGTCGAGGCCGTCATCGACCGGATCGGCTCGCTGGCCGGGCCGGCCGAACCGCCGAGCCGCATCCATGGCGACTGCTGGGCCGGGAACGTGCTGTGGTCCCGCGGGCGGGGATGGCTCATCGACCCAGCGGCGCACGGCGGCCACCGTGAGACCGACCTGGCCATGCTGGCCCTGTTCGGCGCGCCCGACCTGGACCGGATGCTGGTCGGCTATAACGACACGGTGCCGCTGGCGGCGGGGTGGAGGTCGAGGGTCCCGCTGCACCAGCTGCATCCGTTGCTGGTGCACGCGTGCTTGTTCGGCGCCTCGTACCGGGACGGGGTCCGCTCGGCCGCACGCGCCGCGTTGGCCATCTAGACCCCGCGCGCCAGCCAGATCTCCTGGCTACGCCGCAGCATCCGGTGGTGCCCTCAGCCGCCCGTCCGCTCTCGGACCGTCTGGCTCATCCACTCCTCGGGTACGTCGACCGTCCTCTCGGCTCCGCCGTTCGTCCCGGTCTCGCCGGTGGCCTCCGCCTCGCTGTCCGCGACCCCGCCGGTGGCCTCCGCCTCGCTGTCCGCGACCTCGCCGGTGGCCTCCGCCTCGTCGGCCGCCACCTCATCGGTCACGTCGGGCTCATCTGCCGTCTGCGGCTGGTCGTCATCGTCCGGGTGCTGGCTGTCGAGCGCCTCCGGGGCGAGCGGGAGGGCGATCCGGAACGTCGCGCCCTTACCCGGAGAGCTGCGCACCGAGGCTACGCCGCCCTGGGCGGTCACCAGGGCGTTAACGATCGCCAGGCCGAGCCCGCTGCCTCCGGTGGAGCGGTTCCTGGCCTGGTCCGCGCGGTAGAACCGCTCGAACACGCGGCGCGCCTGCTCCTGCGTCATGCCGGGTCCGTGGTCGATCACGTCGAGAATCACGGCCGGCGTCCGGTCTTTCGTCCGCGGGTCTAGGATCCCGGAACTGACCGCCACCTCGATCGGAGTGCCGTCCGGGGTGTGAATGAGTGCGTTGCTCATCAGGTTCCCTATGACCTGGCGCAGCCTGGCCTCGTCGCCGATGACCAGGAATGCGGCGCCAGGCTGAACCGACAGCTCAATCGTCCGGGTCGGCGCGAGGAGCCGCGCATCGTGCACCGCGTCGGCGGCCAGCGAGAGCAGGTCAACCGGCCTACGGGCCAGCGGCCGCTGCTGGTCGAGCCGCGCGAGCAGCAGGAGGTCTTCGACGAGCAGCCCCATCCGGGCGGCTTCCGCCTCCACCCGGTGCATGATCCTGTCCAGGTCTTCCGCCGTTAGGCCGCCCTCCGCATGCACGGCAGCGGCCTGACCGCTGGTCTCGGTGGATACCACCCCCGCTTGCTCCGTGTCTTTCTCGTCGGTGCGCTGGACGAGCCCGCCACGCTGGCGGTAGTACTCGGCGAAACCCCGGATCGCCGTCAGTGGCGTACGCAACTCGTGGCTGGCGTCCGCGATGAACCGGCGCATCCGTTCCTCGGACTGATGCGCCGCCGCTTCGGACTCCTCCTGCGCGTGGAACGCGGTCTCGATCTGGCTCAGCATGGTATTCAGCGACCGTCCCAAGCTGCCGATCTCAGTACGCGGATCCCGCTCAGGCACCCGCCGGTTCAGGTGCCCGTCCGCGATCTCCCCGGCGGTCTCCTCGATGTCCACCAGCGGCCGCAGGTTCGTCCGCACCACCGCGGCTCCGACCCCCGCCAGCACAAGCAAGATCACGATGCTCACGATGAGGTCGACGCCGGCCAGCTGCCGGAGGGTGTCGTAGACGCTACTCACGTCGGTTCCGAGGACGATGGTGCCGCCGGGAGCAGCGAAGCTGATCACCCGCCAGCGGTCACCGGGCGACTGCCCGGGAACCGTAATGGTCAGCCCGTTATTCGAGGCCAGCCGCGCTTGGGTGGACAGCGTGAACTGGGCGGGCGGGACATCGCCCGACGGCAACCCGCTATACGGGGCAGCCGGCGGGTTCACGATCTGCTGGCTACTGCCCCCGTCGGGAAGCCACCACACCGAGTAGCCGTTTTCCGCCAGCTTTCCCTGAGCCCCGGGATCCCCGCCCACAGCCTGCGCCGTCAGCTGCTCGAGGCTCCTGAGGTTGTTGTCCGTCTGGCCGAGCAGGTAGGTGCGCATGAAGGTCGCGCCAACGATGCTGATGACGACCAGCGCCACCGCGACCAGGGCGAGCATGGCCGCAATCAGCTTGGTCCGCAGCGACGTGCGGGCGGATAGTCGGCGTAGGCTCGCCCACGGCCGTACCGCCCGGTCGCTGGCCCGGCTGCCCGATTCCTCTGCTGTCATGGCCGAACGTAAGCCTAAGACGAGGGAAGCCGCAACACGTACCCCACACCCCGCAGGGTGTGGATCAGCCGGGGTTCCTTGGTGTCTACCTTGCGTCGCAGCACCGATACGTACGACTCCACGATGCCGGTATCGCCGCGGAAGTCATAGTCCCAGACATGGTCGAGGATCTGCATCTTCGACAGCACCCGGTTCGCATTGCTCATGAAGTACCTGAGCAGCTTGAACTCGGTGGGGGAGAGCTGGATCTGCTCGCCACCCCGCCATACTTCGTGGCTTTCCTCGTCAAGCTCGAGGTCGGCGAATGTCAGCCTGGGGGTCGGCTCCACGCCGTCTCCCCTGGTGCGACGGAGCACGGCCCGGATCCTCGCGATGACCTCTTCCAGGCTGAAAGGCTTGGTGACGTAGTCATCGCCGCCCAGCGTGAGACCGCGAATCTTGTCGTCGGTGGCGTCGCGGGCGGTCAGGAAGACGACCGGAATGCGGGCGCCGCCACCGCGAAGACGCCTGATGACGTCGAACCCGTCCATGTCGGGGAGCATCACGTCGAGCACGATGAGGTCGGGGCGGTGGCGCTGGGCGGCCTGGACCGCTTCGGTTCCGGCCGCCGCCGTGACGACGTCGAAACCCGCGTAGCGCAGGCTGGCGGACAACAACTCAAGGATGTTGGGCTCGTCTTCGACGACGAGCAGCCTGGCATCCGGTCGCTGCCGCGCGTCGGTCAGCGTGGTCATACTGTGTATTCTCGCGCATCACGCTGAGGAAAACCTGAATGCCCGCTGGAGATGGCCTCCGGTCCCGCAAGGAACAACCTGCGGCGCGCAGGGGTAGCTCGCTGGCCCTCGCCAGCGGGACGGGTCAGGACAATTCCGAGTAGGTCGCGTTTCACGGGTGTGCGTGCTCGCGCGCGCCGCGCCAGTAAGCGATGGCGGCGGGCCGTGAACCCACCCCGAGCTTGGAGTAGATCCGCCTGACGTGGTTCTTCACCGTCTTCTCGGCCAGGAACAGACGGGCCGCGATCTCTCCGTTGGTCTGTCCGTCCGCTATGAGCGACATGACCTCAGCCTCTCGCGCGGACAGTCCATGGGACTTGCCGGCACCGTTCAGCGCGAAGCTCTCACCCCCGCCCGGTCCTGGCTCCTCACGATCGTCCATGTGACCTCCGGCTGCGGGCCGCCAGGCCTTACCGCAGCGAAACGTTGCAAACACGGTGGGTATGGCGTCAGCCCACGAATGTTCACGCAAATGTACCCATGCATCGGCATGGGCGCCTTGGTCTTGAACTCATACCCAAGCCGGGCCGGGGGCATGCCGGCCGGTCATTCTGTTGCCGTCACTGCGCCGTAGCCGCCCGCGCCAGGGCCGGCCGTAACGCGTCCGCCCGGCAGCGCCTGCGTAGCCTCAGCACCTCGTTCGGCGTGTAGCTCGGCGCGGCTCCCTGGCGCTGGGAGCCCGGCGAGCCCCCGCTAGGCTGGCCTGGCTCGATGTCGCGATACCAGTCGTCCCACTCGCCGCTCATCATGACCTCGTGACAAGGAGGAACCCGTGGCGCTTGACGCGGGTCCGGCCGGCCAAAGCGTGCTGTTCCTCCGCAAGCACGCGGCCGAGCCTGGCACCAAGACTGGGCTGCTTCGTCAAGACCGTGATCCCGGGCTATCTGCTGACCAAGGCCAGTCGCGATGATTTCCGCCGAACCCGCTCCGGATCAGCTGCGGCGAGACCCGCTCCCGCTGCGCGGCCGGGTGGCGGTGGTGACCGGCGTCAGCCGGCGCGCGGGCCTCGGCTACGCCGTCGCCCGCAGGCTGGCCGCGCTGGGCGCCAGCTTGTTCCTGCACCACTACGCCCCGCACGACCGCGACCAGCCGTGGGGAGACGACCCAGGCGGACCGCAGGCCGTGATCAGCGGCGTGACCGGCGCGCTGGCGGCCGCCGGCGCCAGCGTCCGGCACATGGAACTCGACCTGGCCATCCCAAGCGCACCCGTCCAGCTCATCGACGCCGCGGGGGCCGCGCTCGGCCACCTGGACATCCTGGTCTGTAACCATGCCCGCAGTGGCGGCGACGGTCCTCTCGGCGCCTTGGATGCTGGCATGCTCGACGCGCACTGGGCTGTCAACGCCCGCTCTACGATCCTGCTGGCCCAGGCCTTCGGCGCCCAGCACGACGGCCGGCCCGGCGGACGGGTCATCTTCATGACCTCCGGGCAGGACCTGGGCCCGATGACCGGCGAGGTCGCCTACGCCGCGAGCAAGGGCGCGCTGGCCTCCGTCACCCGGACCCTGGCCGATCAGCTCGCCGACCAGGCGATCACCCTCAACGCGGTCAATCCCGGCCCGGTCGACACCGGGTACGCGCCGCCTGAGGTGTACGAAGCCGTACGCCGCCGGTTCCCTCAGCGACGTTGGGGCCGCCCCGACGACCCCGCGCGCCTGATTGCCTGGCTGACCACCGACGA
>JASHVM010000137.1:0-8511 GCA_030044595.1 Streptosporangiaceae bacterium | reverse complement strand
ATGCGGGCGGGCGGCGCGGCGGTCGGCGTGGTGGCCGTGGCCGGCGCGGTGGCCGGCGAACGTTGGACCGGCGTGTCGCGGGCGGTCACGGGAAGTTTCGCGAGGCTGTCTACCGGGACGTTGGGGCTGATCGCAGCGGTGGCGGTGGCCGCGGCGGGCCTCGGTGCGCTGCTGGTGCGGCGGATGCTGCCGCGGTTCCCGGCCGGCGTGGTCCGGTCCGACTCGGCGCGGGCCGGGACGACGCTGCTGGCGGCGGCCTTCCTCAACGTGCCGCTGCTGACCTGGATGGCTGAGGACAGCCACTGGCGCGGACGGCTGCTGGCCTCGCGGCCCTGGCCGCGGCGGGCCGCCTTCGCGCCGGGGCTGTCCCCCGCATTCGTGCTGGCCTGGGCCGACTGGCGGCGGCTGGCCCGGCGACCCGGGGTGCTGATCGCGCTGGCGGTCAGCACGCTGGCCCCCGCGCTGGCCGGCGCGGCCTTCACCGGACGCGCGCACGGCTGGACCACGGCGGCGGTGCTGCTGGCCGGGGCGGTCGCGGCGGGCACCCAGGGCACTACCGCCACCCGGCGTGACACCAACGACCCGACGCTGCGCCGGCTGCTCGGCGTGGACTCCGGGACGGGCCTCGCCGCCCGTGCCGCGCTGCCCGCGCTGCTCAGCTCCGCCTGGCTGACCGTCGCGCTCACGCTGCTCGTCCTTACCGGGGACCTGCCCGGGCGGCCGCTGGACGGCTGGCTGTGGCCACTGTCGGGGCTGGCCGCCGGGGCCGGAGTGGCGGCGGCCGCGCTGCGGATCGCCCGCACCGCGCCGATCAACCCGGCCGACCAGGGACCCGACACGCCGGTGGGGACCGCGCCGCCCTGGCTGATTACCCGGGCGGGCAGCGTGTTGCTCGGCCTGGCCGGCGCCTACCCGACGCTGAGGGCCATCCTCGCCGGGCAGGTCCACGGCAGCACCTTCGCCGCTCAGCTGGCCGTCTCCGCGGTCGTGCTCGGCGGATACCTCATGCTCGCCGTGCGCGTCGCCCCGTCCCGGTGATCAGTGCTCGTCGTGGCGGCGCCGCCGTTGCCGGTCTCGTTGCGGCCACGCGGCGCGCGGTCGAGCCAGGCGCGGCCAGCCGGGGCGCGGTCGCCTGTGCACCGCCAGGCACACCAGTTCGGCATCGGATAAATAACTCGACAGCCGCCGCAGCGTCTGGCCGCGCCCGGCCGGAGCCCTCTTCCCGCCGGGCCGGTGCCGCGGCGGTTAGTGGGCGCTGGAAGCGGCCCAGATGTTGATGCCGGCGTCCACCGCGTCGCGGTCGATGTCGGCCAGCTCGTCCTCGGTGAACTCGGTGTGGTCGGCCGCGGCCAGGTTCTCCTCCAGCTGCGCGACGCTGCTGGCCCCGATCAGCGCCGACGTCACTCGCGGATCACGCAGCACCCAGGACAGCGCCATCTGCGCCAGGGTCTGGCCGCGGGCCGCGGCGATCCCGGCCAGCGC
Organism: Streptosporangiaceae bacterium; assembly: GCA_030044595.1. Lineage (GTDB taxonomy): Bacteria > Actinomycetota > Actinomycetes > Streptosporangiales > Streptosporangiaceae > Palsa-504. The sequence goes on along the minus strand of JASHVM010000137.1, from coordinate 7,029 downwards.
GCGGACGTGCGCCAGCGTCCGGGGCGATATCTGGTCCGAGGACAGCGACCCGTTCAGGCTGCCCCGCGAGCCGGTCGGCACACCGTCGAGGTACTTGCCGGTGAGCACGCCCTGGGCCAGCGGCGAGAACGCGATGCAGCCCACGCCTTCGCGGCCGAGCACGTCAAGCAGGCCGCCCTCGATCCAGCGATTGAGCATCGAGTAAGACGGCTGGTGGATGAGCAATGGCGTGCCCATACGACGGAGCAGGGACACGGCATCCACCGTTCGTTCGGCAGAATAAGAAGAGATACCCGCGTAGAGCGCCTTGCCAGACTGAACCGCGGTATGCAGCGCGCCCATCGTCTCCTCGAGCGGGGTATCGGGATCAAAGCGGTGCGAGTAGAAGATGTCGACGTATTCCAGGCCCATCCGGCGCAGTGACTGGTCGAGGCTGGCCAGCAGGTACTTACGGGAGCCGTGGTCGCCATAGGGGCCTGGCCACATGTCGTAGCCGGCCTTGGTGGAGATGATCAGCTCGTCTCGGTACGGCCGAAGGTCCTCCCGCAGGATCCGGCCGAAGTTGATTTCCGCGCTGCCGTACGGAGGCCCGTAGTTGTTGGCCAGGTCGAAGTGCGTGACACCTAGGTCGAACGCGCGGCGCAGGATCGCACGCTGATCCTCGATCGGCTTGCCATCACCGAAGTTCTGCCACAGTCCGAGCGATATCTCCGGCAGCAGCACCCCGCTGCGCCCGCAACGGCGGTAGCGGAGCTTGTCGTAACGGTCATCAGCGGCGACGTAAGCCATGCGAGAAAGTCTGTCACCGCCGTCGCCCGGGTCCCACGCTGGCCGGCGCCGTCGCCCGGGTCCGACGCTGGCCGGCGCGGCGGCCGGGCCGGAGGACCCCGAGCGCGGCCGGGCGCTGCCTGTTATCGTCCTGACTGGGAGAGGAGTCGCCATGTGCACGTACCTGACGGAAAACGTATCGATCAGCGGCAGCGGGAAAGGCCCGGCCGGCTGGTTCAAGGTGACCGACGCGAGCGTGTACTTCGACCACCCGGTGCACGCGCAGGCGGAGCACACCCTGAACATTGACTTCCTTGACCCGCAGGCCGGCCCGTCGGCGCGCGTCGCGGTGGAACTCACCGCGGAATCGGCCCTCGCCCTGGCGAAGGCGATCCAGGCCACCCTCGACGCCGCGCCCCCCGGCCTGATCCGCTAGTCCCGGCCGAACCCCGGCCCGGTCACCCAGTCCTGCCGAACCCCGGGCCGACCCGCCCGCCGGTGACCGCGCGGCCAGCCGGCCCGAGCCCTGGGTCCCGAGCCCGGACCCTAAGCGCCCGGACCCTAAGCGCCTGGTCCCCTGGAAATGTCAGTGCCTCGTGCGAGTATGCGTGTGAAGGTACCCGCGAAGGGAGGCGGCAGGAATGCGGTTCGTGGTGGAGCGCGACGCGCTGGCTGAGGCGGTGGCCTGGGTAGCGCGCTCGCTGCCGTCCCGGCCCGTGCTCCCGGTCCTGTCCGGGCTGCTGCTCGAGGCGGCACCCGACGGGCTGACCCTCTCCTGCTTCGATTACGAGGTATCGGCCAGGATCGCGGTGGACGCGGACGTGGCCGAGCCGGGGACCGTGCTCGTTCCCGGCAGGCTGCTGGCCGAGATCACCCGCAGCCTGCCGGGGCTTCCCATCGAGGTCGACGACGCAGATGACGTGACCTTGACGTGCGGCGCGGCGTCGTTCAGCCTGGTGACGCTGCCCATCGCGGAGTATCCGCAGCTGCCCGACCTGCCCCGGCTGGCCGGCACCGTCGACGGCGGCGTGTTCGCCACGGCGATCAGCCAGGTCACCCCCGCGGCAAGCCGGGATGACACGCTGCCCATTATCACCGGGGTGAATGTCGAGATCGAGGGGGACAGCATCACGCTGGTCGCGACCGACAGGTATCGGCTGGCCATCCGGGAACTCGCCTGGAGTCCTGCCCGCGCCGCGGGCACCAGCACGCTCCTCGTGCCGGCCAGGACACTGGCCGACGCGGCCCGGATGATGGTGCCCGGCGTCCCCGTCCGGATCATGACGCGCGAGGCGGGCGGGTCCGGCGGAGCCGGGACCGCCGAGGGTGACCGCGCCGGCGCGCTGCGCGCAGCCGACGCGATGATCGGCTTCGAGGCCGGGGGGCGCCGGCTCACCACGCGCCTCATCGCGGGGGAGTACATCAAGTACAGCTCGAAGTTTCCCGCGGACTTCGGCAGCTGCGGGGACATGCCGGCGGGTCCGCTGGCCGAGGCGGTCAGGCGGGTCGCACTCGTGGCCGAGCGGGGAAGCTCGGTGCGGCTGTCGTTCGGGCCGGGGAAGGTCATCATCGAGGCCGGCACCAAGGGCCAGGCCCGGGCCAGGGAGATCGTAGCGGCCGACTTTTCCGGTGACGAGTCCGCGATCGCGTTCAGCCCGCACTACCTGCTCGACGGGCTCGGTGCTGCCCTCATCGCGGCCAACGGCCTCGCCGCCCCCGCCCAGAGCTCCCAGGGCGCCCAGGGTTCCGAGAAGGCCGAACGGGACGGGCCATCAGCCCCCGACGAGGGACGCATCCGCCTGCAGTTCACCAGCCCCACCAAGCCAGCCCTGATCACCGGCAGCGTAAAAGCCGGCGACGAGTCGGCGCCCGATTTCCGCTACCTGGTTGTGCCGCTGCGCGCCCTGACCAGCGCCTGACCGGCTAAGGCCGTCCCGGAGGGCCCGGGAACTGGCCCGGCCCGGGCCAGTAGGCGTGACGAGACATCCAGGCCATGATCAGTATCCAGGTCGCCAGCGCGAACAGCAGCAGCGCGAAGACCAGGAAACGCCCCGCGTCCGGGTCGGACTCCGACCGGGCCGACTCGGTGCGGTCGGCCTTGAGCGGCCGGGGCAGGTCAGCCATCAGGCGATCGATCTGGCCCTGGGTCTTCGCGGCGAGCGCGAGGTCGATGCGCTCGGTCAGCTCGTCGAAGGTCAGGCGGCCGGCTGCGAAGTGCTCGCGCAGTTGGACCATCGCCGCGTCGCGCTCCGCGTCCCCGATCCGCAGATCGTAGTCGTACCGGCTGTGCCCGGGCACGCGCCATCCCGGTACCAGCTGCTCACGCGGTTGCCCCGCGTCGGGATCCTGTTCTAGCATTCCACTTCGGACGTCGTATCGCCTCGTCATCGGGTTTCCGGGTTCGCCAAGCCGACTTGCCTCTTTTCAACCATAAGTCGGCACGGCCCGGCGCGGAACCCAGGTAGCGCAGATTCAGTGGCGGTCCGCCGACCAGAGCCGGGGGCGCGCCCGCCGGCCAAGGCAGCGGGCCCCCTCAGAAGCGCGGGCCCCTGGGTCCCCTGGGTCCTCGCGGGCCTTTCGGACCCCTCTGGCCGCCATTGCCCCTGCGCCGCGCCCCGAACCCGAACAACCGTCTGATGAACGCGAGCGCCGCGATGATCAGCACAATGGCCAGCGGCCTGTCCCCGCCGCTGCCGAACAGCATGACGGCGCCCAGGATCACGAACACCCACACCAGGCCCATCAGCGGCGCGAAGGCACCAGACGGCCTGCCCTGCCGGCTGTTCCCGGTGCCGGAATCCCAGCCGGACCCCCCGGGCCGGGCCGACGCTGGCCAGGACGGCCCCTGCCACGCGGTGTTGCCGACGCTCCCGGGCGGCACCCCGCCGACCGGCCGCGCGGCGGGGGGCAGGTCGCGCAGCACCGTGGTCAGGTCGGCACTGGTCTTGGCCGCGAACGTCTGGTCGAGGCGTTCGTTGAGCTCATCGAACGTCAGCCGGCCATCGGCGTAGTGCTCACGCAGCTGGGCAGCGACCGCATCACGGTCGGCGTCCCCGACACGCACGTTGAATCCTGTTGCCATCGTGCCCTCCGTAGCAGAGCGCGGAATCCGCGTGCCTCCACGATATATCGCGAGACATCGGACAGCAAGCCGAAAGGCCCGCTTCGCCAGCGCGTCGTGCCCGCCCGGCGGCTTTGGCTAAGACACCAGCCAAGGTGACCGCCCAGGCCTGATCATGTTCCCGCCGGCCTTTTTCACGGAGGGGAAAGCCATGGGAAAAGACCCTGGCCGGAATCCTGGCCGCCGCGGGGCTCTCGCTGGCCGGTCTGACCGGCACGCTGAAGAATTCAGCGCAGGCTCTGCTGAAACGGCTGCGCCAGGACGCGTACACCGACCTCGTGGCGCTGGCCGTGCAGACCGCTCCGCCGCCGCCGAGGAAGTCGGATCTGCAGAATGCGATCAGCCGGCGTGAGCTGACGCCGGCCACTCCGAACTGAAGGCCGGGCAGACGGCGCCCAAGCGACCCGACGCGTCAGCCTGCGGCCGCGACTCTCACCGCGGCCCGGATGGCGTCCTCAACGCCCTCCAGCGGAAGCTTGCCGTCGATGCGCTGACCATCGACGTAGAACTTGGGGGTGGCGTTCACGCCATCACGGACGCCTTCTTGGACGTCACGCTGGATCTTGGCGGCGTGGGCGTTCCCGGTGACTTCGGCCCGGAACCGGCCAAGGTCCAGGGCCAGGCGCTCGGCGTAGCCAACCAGCGAGCCGAGGTCGAGTTGGGATGCTGGCTGCAGCAAGAGCTCGTACATGCCCCAGAACTTCCCCTGGGCCGCGGCCGCCTCGGCGGCCTCGGCGGCCTGCTCCGCCTGCGGGTGAAGCTGCGGGATGGGGAAGTTCCGGAACACGAACCGGACCGTGCCGGGATAACGATCGAGCATTTCGTGCACGTCCCGTGCCGCCCCCCGGCAGAACGGGCACTGGTAATCGCCGTACTCGAGGACGGTGACAGGCGAATCGGGCGGACCGAGCACATGGTCATCGGCGGTGATCTCAGGTGCGTCCAACGTCTCCACCCTCCGTCAGCAGACTGCGTTGGTGGCCAGGCTATGGCAGTGGCCGAGCCAGCGTGCGGGCGGATGCCGAACGCGGTACGCGCGGCCCGGCCGGGCGGTAGGCTCCGACCTGCGAATCATCGAGGCTAGGAGCGGACGATGGCTGCAGATCCCGGTAGCGGCGAGGCCCGGATCGTCGTCGGCGTCGACGGATCAGGGCATTCCCTGCAGGCCCTGCGATGGGGCGCCCGGCTCGCCGCGGTATTCGGCGCGCGGGTTGACGCGGTAACCGCCTGGGAATTCCCGGCCGCCTACGGGTGGTCGGCCGTACTGCCAGATTGGGACCCGGCGGGGGACATGCGGCACGTTCTGGACGACAGCGTGCGGGCCGTCTTCGGCGACTACCCGCCGGCCGGGTTGCAGCGGCAGGTGCTCGAGGGCGGCGCGGCCAAAGTCCTGCTCGACGTCAGCCAGGGCGCGGTCATGCTGGTTGTCGGCAGCCGGGGGCACGGGGGTTTCGCCGGGCTCCTGCTCGGCTCGGTCAGCGCGAACGTGGCCGAGCACGCCTCGTGCCCCGTGCTGGTCATCCACGGCGACCAGGCAGAGCCGCCAGCGCCGTCCGCATGACCCGCATCCCCGGCTACGGGTAATCCTCAGCCCTGCGGTGTCCCGAAGGTGCCGTGGACAGGCGTACGACCAGGGCGTCGAGCATGCGCGTGTCGCTCGGCACCGCGGCTCGCTGCATGTGCTCGATCTGCCAGCCGGCGAACGTGTCGCGGATGACCGCTTCGTCGATGTCGTTGCGCACGCCCGCCGCCCGCAGGCTGGCCCTTAGCAGCAGCTTTCCGCCCGGCCGCAGGACACGGCCGAGCTCGTCGGCGTACCGCGGGCGGTCGCCGGCCGCAAGGTAGTGAAAGCAGCCCCGGTCCAAGGCGGCGTCCACGCTATGGCGGCCGAACGGCAGCTGGCGTACGTCCGCTCGCAGCAACGCCGGACCGTCATGCTCGGCTGCCGCCCGGGCCACGGCCGCCTGGGACAGGTCGACGCCGGCCACCTGCCAGCCGGCCGAGGCGAGGTATCCGGCCTCGCTGCCCAGGCCGCAACCCACGTCCACGGCGCGACCGCTGCGGGGCAGCCAGGCATCCTCGAGCGCCGAGACGAGCTCGGGCGAGGGTCGCGACAGGTGCCACCACCGGTAAGTCCCGTCGGAATAGTGGTCGGCCACGACCACAGTCTCGCCGATCAGCGCCTGCTTACCCGCCCATCGCGGCCGGCCGCCGGGCCGCCGCCACCGTCCGGGCCAGCGGAATCCCCGCTACTACGCCGAGCACCATCGCCGCGGCCAGCCACTCCAGCGTGACCGCCAGCGCGTGCCCGGAGACCGCCGGTACCGTGCCCCCGCCGTCCCCGTCCAGCGTGAGGAACAGGCTGCCGAACGTCGCGACCCCCACCGCCTGCCCGAGCTGGATCGTGGTGGTGAGCAGCCCGCTCGCGTCGGCCGCCTGGTGCAGCGGCACCCGCACCAGCGCGTGCGTGACCAGAGGGCTGAAACCCAGCGCGAGCGCCGCGCCGGTCACGACCAGCGCCACCTGCAGGTGCCAGCCGCCCTGGCCGCCGGAGCGCAGGACTTGCGCGACGGCCAGGTAACCGCCCACCGCGACCAGGCAGCCGAGCGGGGCGAGCAGGTGATGCGACCGGCCCGGGAGCCGCCGCCAGAAGTACCCGCACACCCCGAACACCAGCGCGCACGGCGCGAAGGTCAGCCCCGCGCGCAGCGCGCTGTCCCCCAGCCCCGCCTGCAGGTGCAGCGCGAAGCTGAACAGGAAACCGCCGTAGGTGATCATCAGCACGGCCACCGCGGCCAGGCCAGGCACCAGTCCCGGGGCGCGCAGCACCTCCAGGTTCAGCAGCGGGTCCCCGCCCCGGTCCGCGATCCGCCGTTCCACGGCGACGAAGACGCCGGCCAGGATGAGGCCCAGGGCGATGCACCCGAACACCCACGCGGGCCAGCGCTCCTGGTGGCCGAGCATCAGCGGCAGCACCACCAGGAACACCGCGGGTACCGCGATGGCCAGGCCGGCCAGGTCCAGCTGCCGGCCGCCCGTGGGTGAATCGCGCGGCACTACCCGGGGCACCAGGGCCAGCACCGCCAGCCCGATCGGCACGTTGACCAGGAACACGGGCCGCCAGGCCTCGCCGAACAGGT
>JASHVM010000136.1:0-2668 GCA_030044595.1 Streptosporangiaceae bacterium | reverse complement strand
CTGGGCCGCACCGGCGATTACCTGAACAGCGCGCTGATGGCGCTGGCCGCTGCGCACGAGTGGTTCGCGCAGGCCAACCCGGCCTTCGGCGAGAACATCCGGCGCTATTACGAAAAGGTCCGCGAGGAGGACCTGCTCTGCACGCACACGCTGATCCCGCCCCAGGCCAACCGCGCGGTCTCCGGGAGCCAGCAGGCTAAGGGCGCGCTGATGGCGCACATCGTCCGCGAGAATGACCGCGGCATCGTCATCCGCGGTGCCCGGATGCTGGCCACCAGCGGGCCGTTCGCGGACGAGCTGCTCGTGTTTCCTTCGACGGTGCTGCGCAACGACCCGGAGGACAAGCAGTACTCCTTCGCCTGCGCGATCCCGAACGACGCACCCGGGCTCCGCTACATCGCCCGCGAGCCGCTCGACTACGGCCGCCCCCGGCATGACCATCCGCTCGGGTCCAGGTTCGAGGAGTCCGACGCCGTCGTGGTGTTCGACGACGTGCACGTGCCCTACGAGCGGTGCTTCGTCCTCGGCGACCCGGACCTGTGCAACGGCTTCTACCAGCGGACCTCGGCCGTCGTGCACATGACCCACCAGGTCATCACCCGTACCACCGCCAAGACCGAGTACATCCTCGGGCTGGTCTCGCTGCTGACCCAGGCCATCGGCATCGAGCAGTTCCAGCACGTCCAGGCCGACGTCGCGGAGGTCATCGGCACGCTGGAGACGCTGCGCGCGTTCAGCCGCGCCGCCGAGGCTGACGCCGCGATCAACGAGTTCGGGGTGCTCACCCCGGCCTGGGCGCCGCTGAACACCGCCCGCAACCTATACCCCAGGCTGTACCAGCGGTTCCCCGAGATCCTGCGCAAGCTCGGCGCCTCCGGCCTGATGGCCACGCCCACGCAGGCCGACGTCACCGGGCCCGCGGCGGCCGACATCGAGACCTACCTGCAGGCCGCCGCGCTGGGCGGAGCGGACCGGGTCAAGCTGTTCCGGCTGGTGTGGGACACCTGCATCTCGGCCTTCTCCGGCCGCCAGGCGCTGTACGAGTACTACTTCTTCGGCGACCCGGTGCGGATGGCCGGCGCGTACGTCAGCAGCTACGACCGCGAGCCCTACCAGGCCGCGGTCCGGGCCTTCCTCGACCGCGACTAACGGCGCGCGGCATCCCCGGCGGAATCGAAGCCCCGCGTGATCAGGGCGCCCACTTACCCACTGTGAAGGTGGGATGCCAGAGGCTCAAGGGCCAGACGAGGACCGAGATAATGTACTGGACCCAGCTATGGAGCCCCGCCACCGTGCCAGGAGTCCCCGGTATGTGGGGAGATGCCGTGTTGTAGAAGACACCGATCAGGATGTAGACCGCGATCAACAGACCTCGAATGCTGAAGAGAGTCTTCAGGAAGTCCACTCAGTTCACATCCTCCCGGTGGATACTTGTGACCACCTGTAGGCACCCCGTCGCTGCGATCTGGCTACGGTGGCGAGCTGACCGCTTTTTCTACGATAGGCCATGCGTCGCCGCCCGCCTGGCTGACACTCCGGACGGCCGCCAGTGCGCTGGTGGTCTCGCGGGCGGTCCTTCTCGTCCCGGGGCAAGCACCACGGTCCGTTCGGAAAAATCATGATGCTGAACGGGCCACAGTTCCTGCCCTGCGGGACGCCGGATCAGAGCCGGTGTCTTCGGCCGCCCAGCGTGCTCGATCCGCGGCCTTATCAGGTTCCCTGGTGCGACGCCTTCAGCTTCTCCTCGGCCATCTCGCGCAGCCGGTAGCGCTGGGTCTTGCCGGTGGTCGTCTTGGGCAGCTCGGCCACGAACTCGACCACCCGGGGGTACTTGTACGGCGCGATGGACCGCTTGGCGTAGTCCTGCAGCTCGGCGGCCTTCTCGGCGCCCGCGGTACAGCCTTCGCGCAGGACCACGAACGCCTCGACGATCATGCCCCGGTCGGCGTCGGTGACGCCGACCACGGCCACCTCCGCGACGTCCGGGTGGCCGAGCAGCGCCTCTTCGACCTCCGGGCCGGCGATGTTGTAGCCGGCCGAGATGATCATGTCGTCGCTGCGCGCCCGGTACCAGTAGTAGCCGTCGGCGTCGCGGACATAGGTGTCGCCGGTGATGTTCCAGCCGTGCTGCACGTAGGTCCGCTGCCGCGGGTCCGACAGGTAGCGGCAGCCGGTGGGGCCCTGCACGGCCAACCGGCCGGGCTCGCCGTCGGGGACCTGGTCGCCCTTCTCGTCCAGGATCGTCGCGCGGTAGCCGGGGACCGCCTTCCCGGTCGCTCCCGGCCGGATGTCACCGTCGGCGGCCGCGATGAAGATGTGCAGCATCTCGGTCGAGCCGATGCCGTCGATGATCGCGATGCCGGTGGCGTCGCGGAACTCCTCCCAGACCGACTTGGGCAGGTGCTCGCCGGCCGAGACGCAGCGGCGCAGGTTCTTCAGCGACGAAGCCTTGCCGGCGGCCAGCATGGCCCGGTAGGCGGTGGGGGCGGTGGACAGTACGGTCACGCCGTGCGCCGCGATCAGGTCGGCCAGCTCGCCGGGCGTGGTGCGCTCGATGAGCAGCGTGGACGCCCCCGCCCGAAGCGGGAACAGCAGCAGGCCGCCGAGCCCGTAGGTAAAGCCGAGCGGGGGAGTGCCGGTGAACACGTCGTCCTGGTTCGGCTTGATG
>JASHVM010000135.1:0-2545 GCA_030044595.1 Streptosporangiaceae bacterium | reverse complement strand
GGCAAGCCGCGGCCGAACCGGTAATCGGCAAGGTCGTACGACCCGGCCTCGATGCTGAGCAAGAAACCCAGCCCGAAGCACAGCATGAGCCATCCGACCGGATTCCTGGGCTGGCGCCAGGCCACGAACAGGCCGACCGCAGCGAACGGAAGCGTGACCGCGAGCAACCCGGTCGCTGTCGTGACCGGGTTCTGATGGCCAGCGGCTGCCAGCGGTGCCGCCGTCACGGCGAGCAGCACCGTCAGCAATCCGGCCACCGCCAGCGCCACCGTGACACCCCATGACCGCGTGTTCCGCACGGGAAGCACCCTACGTCCGCACCGTTCCGAGAACGTTACGACCTTGCGCGAAGCCCACGGTTAACGGTGAGGCGTGAAGGAAGTGGAACAGCTGCCCTTCCTGCCGTTTCGCGAGACGTAGACGTCGACAACAACCCGGTAGCCCGGCGTGGCTCCGCTGATGTAGTACCAGACCGTGCGCTTCCCCGAGCCGTTGGCCGTGCCGTACTTGGGGTGGGTGACCGTCTTGTAATGCGCAACGGTCTTAATGTGAGCAAACGCGTCTGTGCTTACCTTGACGCCGGTAGAGGTGTAGTCCGCTGGATGGCCGTTGGTCATCGAGGCCCTGCACGTCAGCCGGCCTGCCTGTACCGCAGCTGAGGTAGGCCGCACCGGGCTGGCCGAAGCGGGCGCCGAGAGTCCCGCTGAAAGCATCAAGCCAGCAAGCGGGATCGCCGCCACGGTAGTGGCGCTAAGCAAGCGGTTGTTCATATCAGATCCAATCGTCGGAGGGTCAACCGGCCATCAGCCCCGCTACGAGTCTGTGACGCGCGTTGGATTCGCCCGGATTACACGGGAGGGATATGTCATAGGGCTGTTCCGGAACCAGCAGAACGCGACCATGACCGCGGCCATGACAACCCTAAGGAACAAGCGCGTAATGTCGCTGGCGGACGACTGTAATCGCTGGACGGGGCTTTTTCGCCAATGGGTCCGCAAAAAGCGTCGCTGGCATCATGCCGGGCGGATCCGGTTGCCCCAGATAGTAGTGGGATTCACCCGGATGAAGTGCGGGGGTACTCCCTCGATCCACGGCTCGAGCCCGGCGCCCAAGAACGGCGCGTGCTCGGCCTCGGTATCCAGATGATGCGCTGGTCCCCGTACCATTACGAACCATCCCGCACGCGCTTGCATGTCGATCTGGTCCGCTTCCACCACGACCTCGTACTCGGCCTGCACGATGCCAGTTCGCAGGTCCTCGTCAAAGAGGGCGGGGTCCCACGTGCCCAGGACGATCGAGCCCCCGTCGATCTTGTACGCAACCGGCAGCGCGGTGGGCCCGTACCGGCCGCTGTAGACCAGACGCCCCGCGCCGCTATCGGCGAGCAACTCCATGCACTCGGCCTCGCCCAAGCGCTCCAGCACGCGCCAGGCACTCGCGCTGCGGTCAGGCGGAGCAGAATTGCTGGGAGAACTGGGGTCGGCTTTATCGTCCGGCATAGCACCAAACCCTAGTCGCCCGGTCCGGCGACGGCCGGACCGGTATGGCATGCTGGTGAGGTCGAGAGGCGCTGCGACGGGCCAGGTCCGCCACGCTCGACACCCGCTGCATCGGCAAAGGGCGCCTTCGAGTAGGTGGAGGCGGTAATGACCGTGGCGGGTCGCGTTGTCGCGCTGTGGCGGTACCCGGTGAAATCCATGGCAGGCGAGGAGCTGCAGGCGGTCGAAGTCTCCTGGAGCGGCCTCGCGGGCGATCGCCGGTGGGCGTTCATCCGCGATGGGCAGGAACGCAGCGGGTTTCCGTGGCTGACGATCCGGGAACAGCCCGAGCTGGCCCATTACCGGCCCCGCTTCGCCGAGCCGGACCGGCCCAACGCCTCCCTGACGCTGGTACGGACACCCTCCGGCGACGAGCTCGACGTGGCCGCCCCCGCGCTCGCGGCCGAGCTCGGGCCGGGCGTGCGCGTCATCAAGCAGGACCGCGGCGTCTTCGACACGCTGCCCTTGTCCCTGCTGACCACGCAGACCCTGGCCGGCCTCGGACGGCTGGTCGGTACCGGCCTGGCGGCCCAGCGGTTCCGGCCCAACCTCGTGGTAGACGCCGGCGGAGGCGACTTCCCGGAGGACGGCTGGGTCGGCCGGGTGCTGCGCATCGGCGGGCTGCGGATGCGGGTGGATAAGCGCGACCAGCGGTGCGTGATGGTGACCATCGACCCCGTGACGCTGCGCCGGAACCCGGCGGTCCTGCGCGCCATCGCGCGGGAACGCGACGCCCGGCTCGGGGTGTACGGATCGACCGTGGAACCGGGCCGGATCGCGGTCGGCGACCCGGTCGAACTCGAACCCTGAGGCCGCCCTGCGCCTAGGAACGGCATACGCGGCGCACCAGGTCCTGCCAGCTTCGCGCGATCCGCCCGGCGGTCTGGGAGGCGCCGTCGGCGAGGTCGGACCCGGACAGGTAGAGCAGCAGGGGGCCGTCCAGGGCGGCGGTGAGCTGGACGGCCAGCATGTCGAGGTCGGCGTCGCCGAGGTCCATCTGCCCGAGC
>JASHVM010000134.1:0-3556 GCA_030044595.1 Streptosporangiaceae bacterium | reverse complement strand
CTGCTGGCCGAGGGATCAAGGCGAGCGTCCCGGACGGTCGGGGCCGGCTCAGCGTCGTTCGCCTCGCACGTCAAGGGCCTGGAGATGCCGGGGTACGAGCCTCGCACGCTGCATTCCATGGCGCTGGGCCTGGCGGTGAACGCCAGGGGAGCCGACCACAACCGTTCGGGCGCCTACGAGGCGGACCTGTCCGGCGGCCTGGACCGGCTCGACGGCGGTGACGCGCACGTGGCGGCCGCCATCGAGACGGAGGACCGGGCGGCGGTGATGGACTCGCTGATCTTGTGCAAGTTCCTGCGCGGCGTGTTCACCGACCCGTTCACCGAGTGGGCAGGGCTGCTATCCGCGGTGACCGGCTGGGACGTGACGGGGGAAGAACTGCGCGAGACCGCCCGCCGGATCGTCATGGCCAAGCGGGTCTACAACATCCGCGAGGGCTGGCAGCCCGCGGACGACTGGCTGCCGGACCGCCTGCTGAACGAGCCGCTCACCCTCCCGTCCGGGCGGGTAGCCACCATCACCGCGGACCGCCTGCGGGCGATGATCGACTCGTACTACAAAATGCGCGGCCTCGACCCAGAGGGGCGCCCAGACCCGGCGATCGTGGGCTCTCTAGGTTTGTCTTAACGTCGAGAGAGGGCGGATACTGCATACATGGCCATTACTGCCCCGGAGAACACGGGGACGGTAACGCTCACGATCGACGGACGTGAGGTCACTGCCCCGGAGGATGCGACGATCTGGCAGGCCGCGAAGGCCGCCGGCATCGACATCCCCGTGCTGTGCCACGATGAACGTTACGATCCTGTCGGCGTCTGCCGGATGTGCGTGGTCGACGTGGGGGCGCCCGCGTTTGCCGCGTCTTGCGTGCGGGCCTGCGAGAGCGGCATGCAGGTCAGGACCGATACGCCGGAGCTCGAGCGCAGCCGCGCGACGCTGACCAAGCTGCTCATGTCCGACCAGCCGCCGCGCGAGCGCGACCCCAAGCAGACCACGACCGGCGACAACGAGCTGCTCGCGCTGGCCGACAGGTACGGGGTGACTGGCGAGGCCACCGGGCTGCCGTGCGGTTCCGGCCGCGGCGCCGACCTGTCCAGCCCGGTCATCGCGGTCGACCACGACGCCTGCATCCTCTGTGACCGGTGCACCCGGGCGTGCGACGACATCCAGGGCAACGACGTAATCGGGCGCAGCGGAAAGGGCTATACCACGCGCATCGCGTTCGATCTCAGCGACCCGATGGGCGCCTCGTCCTGCGTCTCGTGCGGTGAATGCGTGGCCGCCTGCCCGACCGGCGCGCTGACCAATAAGCCGATCCGTAACATCCCGATCCGGCCGCGCGCCGAACTCGACGCGGTGGACACCGTCTGCCCGTACTGCGGCGTGGGCTGCGCGCTGACCTACCACGTGGACCGTGAGCGCGGCGCGATCGCCTACGCGGAGGGCCGTGAGCAGCCGGGGTCGCACGGCCGGCTGTGCGTCAAGGGCCGTTACGGCTGGGACTACGCGGCGTCGCCGCAGCGGCTGACCACGCCGCTCATCCGCCGCGAGGAGTCCTACCCGAAGGGCGCGCTGTCCGCCGACGTCCGCGGCGACATGGCCGCGGGCGGCGAAAGCAACGGGCACGGCCTGGCCGACGACGGCGGCCCCGGCGAGAAGCGCAGGGGCGGCAAGCGCGGGCGCAAGCCCGGCGGCCTGGTCGACTACGCCGAGGTGCTGCCGCACTTCCGGGAGGCGACCTGGGAAGAGGCACTCGACCTGGTCGCGCGCAGGCTGACCGAGATCTACGCCGCGGGCGGCCCGGCCGCGATCGCCGGCTTCGGGAGCGCCAAGTGCTCCAACGAAGAGGCCTACCTCTTCCAGAAGCTGATCAGGACCGGCTTCCACACCAACAACGTGGACCACTGCACCCGGCTGTGCCACGCCTCCAGCGTGGCCGCGCTGTTCGAAGGGATCGGCTCCGGCGCGGTGTCCACCACGTTCGGCGACGTGGTCAACGCCGAGGTGGCCATCGTCACCGGCAGCAACTCCACGGCCAACCACCCGGTCGCGTCGAGCTTCTTCAAGCAGGCCCGCCGCCACGGCACCACGGTCATCTACGTCGACCCCAGGGCCGACCGGATGGCCGAACACGCGGACATCTACTGCCAGCTCAAGCCGGGCACCGACGTCGCCTTCTATAACGGCGTGATGCACGAGGTGATCCGGCTCGGCCTGACCGACGACGACTTCATCGCCACCCGTACCTCCAACTACGAGGCACTGAAGCGCACCGTCGCCGACTACCCGCCGGAGCGGGCCGAGCAGATCACCGGCGTGCCCGCCGAGCTGATCCGCCGCGTCGCCCGCGCCTGGGGCAGCGCCAAGACCGGGATCATCTTCTGGGGGATGGGGATCTCCCAGCACACCACCGGTACCGACAACGCCCGCTGCCTGATCGCGATGTGCTCGATCACCGGGAACGTCGGCAAGCCCGGCGCCGGCCTGCACCCGCTGCGCGGGCAGAACAACGTGCAGGGCGCGTCCGACATGGGCCTGATCCCGATGTTCTACCCGGACTACAAGAAGGCCGACGACCCTGCCGTCAAGGCCCGCTTCGAGCTGGCCTGGGACAGCACCGATCTCGATCCCAAGCGGGGCCTGACGACCACCGAGATCATCGCCTCGGCCCTGGCGGGCGGGGTGCGCGGCATGTACATGCTGGGCGAGAACCCGTTCCTGTCCGACCCGAACATCAACAAGGTCCGCAAGGCGCTGGCCGCGCTGGAGTTCCTCGTCGTGCAGGACATCTTCCTCACCGAGACCGCCGAGTTCGCCGACGTCATCCTGCCCGCCTCCTCCTACCTGGAGAAGGACGGCACCTACACCAACACCGACCGGCGGGTGCAACGCGGCCGCAAGGTGCTCGACCCGCCGGGCCAGGCGCGGGTCGACTGGGAGGTCGTGCAGGATATCGCTCACCGGATCGGGCTGGACTGGCACTACACCTCGCCACGGCAGATCTTCGAGGAGATCACCTCGGTCATGTCCAGCTACAAGAACCTCACCTACGACAACCTCGGTCCGACCGGCAAGCTGTACCCCAACCCGGACCCCGAGCGCAGCGACGGCACCGTGGTGATGTTCACCGAGAAGTTCAACACCGACGACGGCCTGGCCCACCTGGTGCCCGCCGAGTGGCTGCCGGCCCGGGAACTGCCCGACGAGGACTACCCGTTCGTGCTGAACACCGGGCGGATGCTGGAGCACTGGCACACCGGGTCGATGACCCGCCGGTCCTACGCGCTGGACGCGATCGCCCCGCAGGCACAGGTGTTCATCCACCCGGACGACGCCGCCGAGCTCGGCCTAGACGATGGCGACCTGGCCCGGGTCAGTTCCCGCCGTGGCGTCATCGAGCTGGCGGCGAAGGTCTCGCACCGGGAGGCCAGGGGCAACTGCTTCATCCCGTTCCACTTCCGGGAGGCGGCGGCGAACCTGCTGACCACCGACGCGATGGACCCGATCGGGAAGATCCCGGAGTACAAGTTCTGCGCGGTGCGGATCGAAAAGGCCG
>JASHVM010000133.1:0-7185 GCA_030044595.1 Streptosporangiaceae bacterium | reverse complement strand
AGCAGTCCGATGTCGCGGGCGAGCGTCGCCGGATCGCAGGACACGTACGCCAACCGCCCCGCCGCGTGCTGCGCGGCGCTGAGGTAGCCGATGACGTCTCTGGCCAGCCCGGACCGGGGCGGGTCGGCCACGACGAGGCGGGCAGGCGGCAGACCGCCGCGGCGCAGCACCGCGGCCACGTCACCCTTTCGCACCTGCGCCCAGGGCCACTCTCGCAGGTTGTGCCGCGCGTCACGTACCGCGGCGTGGTCGGACTCAACGCCGATTACCGTCCCGGACGGCCCGACCGCAGGGGCGAGCACCCCGGCGAACAGCCCGGCACCGCAATACAGGTCGAGCGCTACATCGCCGGCGGCCGGCCGGAGACCGGCCAGGACGGCACCGGTCAGCACGTCCGCCGCGGCCGGATGCACCTGCCAGAACACGCCCGCGCTGACCCGCCAGGACCGCCCCGCCGCCCGCTCGGTCAGGTAGGAACGGCCGCGCATGGGGGTCAGGCTGTGCCCCGCGCGGCGGAGCACCGAACCCGCCGTAATCTTCTCGATTGATACCGAACGGCCAGCGCTCTGCCTCGTCCGGCCCGGCGAGACGATCACGGCGGTTTCGCCGGGCCCGGTGCCTACGAGCGCCTCGACCGAGGCCATCCCGGGCCACCGGCGGCCCGTGACGTCGAGGTCGGTGATCGCGGGGTGGGCGATCAGGCACTCGCCCACGTCGATCACGCGGTGCGAGCGGTGCGCGCGCAGCCCGGCCACGCCGTCGTCCCGCACCGAGAACTGCACCCGCGTCCGCCAGCCCAGGCCTGCCCCGCCTCCCGCCCGCGTCCCCGTCCCCCAGCTCTGCCCGCTGTCGGCGTCGCCGGGCAGCGGTTCCACGGTTACCTCACGGTCGAGGCCCGCGACGCGGCTGAGCTGCTCGCGGATCACCGCGGCCTTGAGCGACCGCTGGGCGGGCAGCGCGGCATGTTGCCAGTCGCAGCCGCCGCAGCGACCGGGACCGGCGTACGGGCAGGGCGGCCGGACCCGGTCGGGCGATGCGGTCAGGATCTCCACCGCCTCGGCGCGCGCGAAGCGGGTGGTGACCTCGGTGACGCGCGCGCGGACCCGCTCGCCCGGCAGGGCGTGCCGCACGAACACGACGGGCCCGTCGTCCGGCCGGGCGACGCACCATCCGCCGTGCGCGACGCTTCCCGCGGTCACGTCGATGACCTGACCGGGCTGGTAATTCATGGGGTCGCATTCTCGCATGTGAGGGCATAACTTTGGCGAGGCGGCCCCGATCGGGGAACCCCGCTCATCGTGGAGGGACGTTCGTGCACATCGTGATCATGGGCTGCGGGCGGGTCGGGTCGACGCTCGCCCACATCCTTGAGGACCGGGGTAACGGCATCGCGGTCATCGACAGGGACCCGGAGGCGTTCCGCAGGCTCGGATCGGCCTTCAAGGGCGACACGATCACTGGCATCGGCTTCGACAGGGCCGTGCTGATTCAGGCCGGCATCGAGCGCGCCGACGCCTTCGCGGCGGTGAGCAGCGGCGACAACTCGAACATCATCGCGGCCAGGGTGGTGCGGGAGACGTTCGGCGTCCAGCGGGTCGCGGCCAGGATCTATGACCCCCGGCGGGCCGAGGTCTACGAGCGCCTGGGCATCCCTACCGTGGCCACGGTGCGCTGGACCGCCGACCAGATGCTGCGCAAGCTGCTCCCGGACGGCGCCGAGCCACTGTGGCGGGATCCCACCGGGAAGATCGTGCTGGCCGAGGTCGACTTCGCGCCACACTGGATCGGCGACCAGGTGAAAGCGCTCGAGGCCAGCACCCAGACGCGGATCGCCTTCGTCGACCGGCTCGGCCAGGCGTTCGTACCAGATGGCGGGACGGTCCTGCAGGAAGGGGACGTGGTCCACGTCGTCGCCAGGGAAGACGACATGGTCCGTATCGCCGCGGCCTTCGCCAGCCGGGGAGGAGGACGCTGATGCGAGTCGCGATAGCGGGAGCCGGCGCGGTAGGCCGATCCATCGCCAGCGAGCTCCTGGACAACGGGCACGAGGTGCTGCTCATCGACAACGACCCGAAGGCGATCGCGGTGGAGAGCGTGCCCCGGGCCGAATGGCTGCTCGCCGACGCGTGCGAGATCAGCTCCCTCGACGATGCCGCGCTGCACCGGTGCAACGTGGTGGTCGCGGCGACGGGCGACGACAAGGTGAACCTGGTCGTGTCGTTGCTGGCCAAGACCGAGTACGGGGTGCCCCGGGTGGTGGCGAGGGTGAATCACCCGGGAAATGAGTGGCTGTACAACGAGTCCTGGGGCGTCGACGTCGCGGTCTCCACCCCGAGGCTGCTCTCGGCGCTGGTCGAGGAGGCGGTCAGCGTCGGTGACCTGGTGCGGCTGATGACGTTCGGGCAAAGCGAAGCCAGCCTGGTCGAGCTGACCATGCCCGCCGAGGCACCGCTCGTCGGCCAGCGCGTCGGCGGGATCGACTGGCCGGCGGATACCGCTCTGGTCGCCATCTTGCGCGAGGGCCGTGTCCTGGTCCCGCATCCGGACGATCCGCTCCAGATCGGCGATGAGCTGTTCTTCGTGACCAGCGAGGATGTCGAGGAGGACCTCGCGCGGTTGCTGAACGCTAACGAGTCTCGGTGAACTCCGGGCCGCGCTCGAAGGGGTTCAGGTCGGTGCGGAACTTGTTCTCCTGCGCCGCGGCCGCCTGTTCTTCGAACGCCTGCCGCGCTTCGGGGGGCAGCCGCAGTTCGAGGATGTCCCGCGGCGGCACGGGGTGCTCGCCGCGTACCACCACGATGTCCCTGAATACGTCCTCGAGCACGCTCGCAGCCTCGCCGCCGACGGCCGCCGGGCCGGTGAACAGGCCGCGCAGGAACCAGCGGGGGCCGTCGATCCCGGCGAACCGGACGAGTCGCAGCCCACCCACCTCCCCAGGCCCCTTCTCTGGCTGTCCGGGCTCCTCGGGTACCTGAGCGAGCAGCTCGACGCCGAACAATCCGGGCGTCTCCTGGCTCCGTCCGCCCGCGCCGAGCACCTCGGCCGCGATCTCGGCCCGGACGTCGTCCCACAACGCGCCTCGCCGCGCCGCGGCGAACGCCTGGACCTGCATCTCGCTTTCCCCGTGCTTGACCGTTACCCAGGCACCGTGCTGCTCGGCCATGACGAGCTGGATCTCATGGTCCGGGCCGACCGGCACGAGCAGGCTGCCGAGGTCAACCCGGTCCCGTACCGGATACGGCTCTCCGGCGTCCCAGGGCCCGCCCTCCGCCCGCGGCACGCCCGCGGGCGGTCCGGCCTCGGCCGACTCGTCGTCGGACGGCTCCTCGCCGCCGAGCTCGTCGTAAGGTCCCTGATCTTCTTCGGGTCCTTCAGCCCGGTCCTGGCCAACGTCAGCTTGACGACGCCGACGAAACACTGTCACACTCCCTCTCTGTTAACCCGTCGAGGTTAACCCGTCGAGCCGAAGCCGCCGTCGCCGCGCGCCGATCCCGGCAGGGCCTCAACCTCATGGAACACGGCCCGCTCGACCCGCTGGATGACGAGCTGCGCGATCCTGTCTCCCCGCTTGAAGCTAACCGGGCGGAGTCGGTCCGTGTTCAGCAGCGTCACCTTGATCTCGCCCCGGTAGCCCGCGTCAACCGTCCCCGGCGCGTTCACCAGCGTCACTCCGTAATTCGCGGCGAGACCGGAGCGGGGGTGGACAAACGCCGCGTACCCGGCGGGCAGGGCGATCGCCAGTCCGGTCCGCACCAGCGCGCGCTCGCCCGGGGCCAGCTCGATATCCTCGGCGGCCGTCAGGTCGGCGCCCGCGTCCCCGGGATGGGCATAGGCCGGCAGCGGGACGCCGGCATCCAGGCGCTTAATGAGCACGTCGGGTTCGGGATCGGGCAACGAGGGCTCCTTCGGCTCGCACGCACGGTGAGGATAGCGCGGCATCCGCGGACTGTCGCATCATAGGCGCCGTGTCACGGGTCATCGGTATCGGACGGGTTCCGCCGCAGCTCCGGCACGGCCTTGGTGATCACGGCGACGATCGGCACGGCCACTACGGCGCCGGCGATGCCCGCGACTACCGCGCCGACCGCCAGGGCCAGGATGATCGCGAGCGGGTGGAGCCGTACCGCTCGCCCGACTACCTGCGGCTGGAGCAGGTGACCTTCCAGCTGGTCCTCGACAATCAGCACGCATAGCAGGATGAGGGCATCCACCCAGCCCTTGGTGGCCACCGTCACCAGGATGGCCAGCGCTCCGGCGAACAAGAGCCCGACCAACGGCACGAAAGCGGCCAGGAACACGATGATCGCCAGCGGTATGACCAGCGGCACGCCCATGATCGAAAGGGTGATGCCGATCACCAGCGCGTGGATCGCGGCCACCGCGACCGTGCCGCGCATGTAGTACACGAGCGCCAGCCACGAGGCCTGCCCGGCGCGGTTCACGCGTTGGGCGGTCTGGGCCGGCATCGCGCTCAACAGCCAGGTCCAGATCCGCTCCCCGTCCTTGATCAGGAAGAACATGACGAACAGCATCAAGACCAGGCCGCCGAAGAACTCGGCGGCGATCTTCCCGCCGGTCAGCACCGTCCCTGCGATAACTGACTTGTGCCTGCTCAGGTAGCCGGGGATTTCGTTCAGGGCGTGCTTGACGTCGCTGTTCTTGATGTGGAACGGCGGGCCGGCCAGCCACGACTCCACCCGCGTGGTGGTATGCCGCACCTCGCTCACCAGGGTCGGATAGTCCGCGCTTACCCGGTTGGTGACGAGCAGGCCTATCCCGACGAGGACCACGGCCACGATGAGCAAGGTGCACCAGGTCGCCGCGAGGCTCGGCAGGCCGGCGCGGCGCAACCTCGCCGTCAGCGGCTGCAGCAGGGCGGTGAGCAGCAGTGCCGCCGTGCACGGCACGACGACGATGTACAGCACGCCGATCACGCGCGCGATAATGTACAAGGCGACGGCGATGAGCACCAGCCGCCAGGACCACGCGGCACCGGTCTGCAGCCAGCTCGGCACCCGCATCTGCTCCGGCACGTTCCGCCGCCGGGCGCTCCGCCCGGCCGCCACGACGACCGTTCCGGTCCGGTCGCCGGCTACGACCACCGAACCGTTCTCGCTCGCCACGGTGGCGGTACCTTTCGATTCGCCGCGGTCGTTCGGCTCCCCCGGACTGCTGTTCTCGCCGGGACCGTCCGGCCCGCCGGGACCGTCCGGCCTGCCGAGGCCATTGCGCTCGCCGGCCAGCGCAGTGCGGTCGGCCACATCGTCGGCCGTGATCGCTCCGCCGCCGCCGTCAGCTCGGATCGGTCCGGCGCCGCCGCTCTTGCCGCT
Organism: Streptosporangiaceae bacterium; assembly: GCA_030044595.1. GTDB lineage: Bacteria > Actinomycetota > Actinomycetes > Streptosporangiales > Streptosporangiaceae > Palsa-504. Next base: position 1,855 of record JASHVM010000133.1, on the reverse strand, counting down.
CGTTGCGTCCGGGCCGCTCTCGTGCCCATCACCGCCCGGATCCCCGGGCGGCCGCCCGGCCGCCGTGAGCCGCCCGATCGCCTCGCGGCCGACCCGTCGTCCCCGCCCCCGCCACGACTCCATCTGACCAACTACCCTCGACTGCATGCGCGAATATCGCGAACGGCTGCGCGTACCGCTCGCCTGGTGGCTGCTTGCCGTCCCAACTGTCCTACTCCTCGGCGGCACGCTGTTCGCCGGCCTTCCTTGGCCGTGGCCGATCATCATCTTCGGCGGCCTCGCCGTGGGTTTCGCGGCGATGCTGATCGCCCTCAGCCGGGGCAGCGTCGAGGTCGGCGGCGGGACGCTGCGGGCGGGAGGCGCCGTGTTGCCGCTGACGGCCGTCAGCGAGGTGGTCGCCCTCGACGAAAAGCAGTCGACGCGGCTGCGCGGCCCGCGGGCCGACCCGGCAGCGCACCTGTACCTGCGACCCTACCTCAAGGAATCGGTGTACGTAGCCCTGCACCAGGCGGCCGGACCAGGGGATCAAGGATCCCGCGCGAGCTCCAGAGCCTCTTCGGTCCCTTACTGGCTGATCGGCACCAGGCACCCCGCGGAGCTGGCCGCGGCCATAGACAGGTGCCGGGCGCAAGCCGGCCACGAGCCAGTGGCATTATTGCGCGGACGGGACTAGAAGGAGGCGGGTGGGATGGCAGAGAAGCGCCGGAGCCGCAACTTGTGGCTCTGGGAGGGACTTGCGGAGTTCTCGGCGGCAGATGGGATCGTCGCCGGGCTGGCGGCTACGGCGGCCAGCCTGGCCGCGCGCCAGGTAGTCACGTTCGTTTGGACCAAGGCCACTGGCAAAGAACCTCCCACCCATCCATCAGATCCTCAGGTAGCGCTGCCCGAGGCGCTCGGCTGGGCCATCCTGACCGGCGTTACCCTCGGAACGGCGAGGCTGCTCGCTATCCGGGTTGCGACGCGCGGTAAGCGCGGCGGCCCGGACCGCGAGCTAGCCAAGACCGCGGACGGTTAAGCCGCGCACTCCCGGCAGACAAGCTGGCCATTGCGGTCTTCGGCAAGCTGACTCCGGTGGTGCACAAGGAAGCACCGGGAACACGTGAACTCATCCGCCTGACGCGGTATCACCCGGAACGAGAGCTCCTCGTTCGACAAGTCCGCCCCCGGCAACTCCAGGGACTCGGCAACATCGTCGGGGTCAAGATCGATAGTGCTCGATGACTTGTCCATCCGGCGCGCCTGAAGCTCCTGAAGGCTGTCCTCAGTCAGGTCGTCGTCCGTCTTCCGCGGGCTGTCGTAATCGGTAGCCATCTGAGTACTCCATCCCCCTTCATCCGTAGTGCGCAATCGCTGCGCGGGTGTAACGCTTTCAAGGCCGTAGTTGTGCCCGATTCCGGCGGGGAATTCTGTCACGTTCGCGCCCAGCGCACACGCGGCGCGCCGGCAAAAGAGCCTTGCGGGACCGAAGAGCCTGCCGAGGAGCCTGGGATCCAGGGTTTGGGACCCACGAGCTCCGGGCCGAGCCGAGGGCCGAGGGCCGAGGGGGCCTGGGGGGAAGGCTTCCCCCCAGACAGGGGTCACCGGGGGTCACCCCCCGGGGGAATCACAGCCCCCGGGGATAAACCATCGCGTTCCGGGTCCAGCCTGGCGAGGAAGGCGTCCAGCTGCTGGTACAAATCGGGGCCGGCGGCAACCGCCATGGACGTACTCTCCGCCCGGCCGGACAACCCGCCGACCACCGCGCCGGCCTCGCGCGCGATCAGGCCGCCTGCCGCGTAGTCCCAGTAGTTCAGGCCGCGCTCGAAGTAGGCGTCCATCCGGCCGGCCGCCACCGAGCACAAGTCGACGGCCGCGG
>JASHVM010000132.1:0-7177 GCA_030044595.1 Streptosporangiaceae bacterium | reverse complement strand
AACAGCCCGCACGCGCTGGAAGGGATGCGGATGGACCCGCCGCCGTCACTGCCCTGGGCGGCCGGCGCGAGCCCGGCCGCCACGGCCGCGGCCGCGCCGCCGCTCGACCCGCCCGCGGACCTGGACAAGTCCCACGGGGTCCTGGCCGGCGGCCCGATCTTGGTTTCGGTGTAGCAGGGCAGCCCGAACTCGGGGGTGGCCGTCTTGCCGGTGATGACCGCGCCCGCCTGCTTGATCTTGGTCACGACGTTGTCGTCGGTGTCGGGCACGAAGGTCGCGTAGGCCAACGAGCCGAGGGTCTGCCGCACGCCCGCGACCATGTTCAGGTCCTTGATCGGGAGGGGCACGCCGGTGAGCGGCGGCAGCTCGGCCGGGTCAGCCGCCTGGGCGACGGCCTTCTCCGCCGCGAGCGCCTGCTCGGAGGCGAACTCGGCGGTGACGGTGTAGAAGGCGCCCACCCGGTCGTTGAGCCGTTGGGTCCGGCGCAGGTAATGATCGGTGACGGCGGACGGCGATAGCTCTCGCGCGCGGATCGCGGCCGCCAGCTCCATCATGGTGAGCTCATGAATCTCGCCCATGGTCGAGATCGTAAACCACGGGCAAGCCGGGCCGTTCGGCACGTACCAGGACTCGTGGCCTGCTATAAATCAGCCGGAGCCGGGCACAATCGTTGTACGTGCTAAGCGCTGAGTCCTAAGTCAGTTACGCTGAGGCGGGTGAGTACCGGATGGCGCGGCCGAAGCTGAGAAACCCCAGATCGATTCTGAGGTTCGGCCACCACCGCGGCGGCGCGACGCCAGAGCAGACGCCGGTGCACGAGGCGGCGCGGGACGGTGCCGCAGGCGGCGGCGCGGAGGCAAACGGCGGTACCGCGCGAGCGGCCGGGCCTGCCGAGGCAAACGGCGGTACCACGGCGGGCGGTTACGCGGAGGCAATCCGCGGTACCGCGGCGGACGACGCGACACCCGAGGGTCCGCGGGCCTGGCCGAGTGCCAACGGCGCCGCCACGGCGAGTCCCGCGGCCGCGGCGGAGGCGGCCAAGGACCAGGCCGACGTGCCGATCTGGGGCTGGGCGGCCGCGGAGGAACCGGCTGAGCCGGGCGAGGCCGGCCACGGCTTCCCGCGCGACGTACCCGGCGGAGAGGCCGACGCCAGCGCGGGGTCCGCGGGAGCAGCGGGGTCCGCGGGAGCAGCGGGGTCCGCGGGGTCTGCGGATGCCGGGCATTCGCCGGAACCCGTGGTCACGACGGCCGTGGCGGACGGCGACGAGCCGCGGCGGGAGGGCATCGGCCAGCACCTGGGCAACCTGGCGCACCTTTCCGCCGACCCGCGGAAGCGGGCCTGGCAACGGCGGGCGATCATCGCGATCGTCGTCGGCGTGGCGTTCTCGATCGTGGTCTCCTGGCGGTGGGGGCTGACGCTAGCCGTGCTCGCCGCCATCGCCGATACCATCTACCGGTCCAGGACGACCTTCACCGGGCAGGGGACGGCCCAGCTGAGCGCCGCCCAGCGGCGCACCCGCAGGCAGCTGGGCAGGCTGGCCCATTCCGGTTACCGCGCCATGGACAACGTGCCCATCCCGGGCACCGAAGATCAGATCGATCACCTGGTGATCGGGCGCGCGGGCGTGTTCTCCATCGACTCAGAGGCCTGGGACAGGCGGCTGCCGCTGCGGCCCAGGCTTGGCCGCGAACTGTGGCACGGGCCGCACAACATGAGTGACCGGCTGGAGCACGCCCGCTGGGAATCTCAGCGCGCCACCGAGCTGCTGTCCGGCGCGCTCGGCAGCCGGGTCGACGTCCGGCCGGCGATGGCGCTCTACGGGCCGAAGTTGGCCTGGAACGTCGTGACCATCGGGGACGTCGACGTGTTCAGGGGTCCGCAGCTGCGCAAGTACCTGCGCGGGCGGGCCCGGCAGAACCGGAGCCACCGGCTGAGCGCCAGTGACATCGAGCGGATCGACAAGGCCGCTCACGAAGCGTTCGCGCAGAGCCCGCTGGCAGACCCGCCGTCCCGGTAGGCTGGTGATCCTGATCACCGCAGTTTTATCCAGCTTTTGCCATTCGGCGGAGGGGAGACCGGTATGCCGCCGCTTCGGTCCCGCACGGTCACGCACGGCAGGAACATGGCAGGCGCCCGCGCCCTGCTGCGCGCCACCGGGGTAGCCAGAGAAGACATCGGCAAGCCGATCATCGCGGTCGCGAACAGCTTCACCGAGTTCGTCCCCGGGCACGTGCACCTGCGCGAGGTCGGCCAGGTGGTGGCGGACGCCATCCGCGCGGCCGGGGCGGTGCCGCGGGAGTTCAACACGATCGCGGTGGACGACGGCATCGCCATGGGGCACGGCGGCATGCTGTACTCGCTGCCGAGCAGGGAACTTATCGCCGACTCGGTGGAATACATGGTGAACGCGCACTGCGCGGACGCCATGATCTGCATCTCGAACTGCGACAAGATCACACCGGGCATGCTGATCGCCGCCATGCGGCTGAACATCCCGGCCGTGTTCGTGTCCGGCGGCCCGATGGAGGCCGGCGCGCCGGCCGGGCTGGCCGCCGGATCCGGGCGCAAGCTCGACCTCATCGACTCGATGGTCGCCTCGGCGGATCCTTCGGTGTCCGACGAGCAGTTGCTCGCGATGGAGGAGTCCGCCTGCCCGACGTGCGGTTCCTGCTCGGGCATGTTCACGGCGAACTCGATGAACTGCCTGACCGAGGCGATCGGCCTGGCGCTGCCCGGCAACGGGAGCACGCTCGCGACGCACTCGGCGCGGCGCGGGCTGTTCGAGCGGGCCGGCCAGGTGATCGTGGATATCACCCGCCAGTACTACGCCGACGGGGATTACTCGGTGCTGCCGAGGTCGATCGCCAGCCGGGATGCGTTCGAGAACGCGATGGCGCTCGACGTGGCCATGGGCGGGTCGACCAACACGATCCTGCACCTGCTGGCCGCGGCCCACGAGGCCGGGGTCGACTTCGGGCTGAAGGAGATCGACGAGCTCTCCCGCCGGGTGCCGTGCCTGTGCAAGGTCGCGCCCAGCAGCTCCTACCACCTGGAAGACGTGCACCGGGCCGGCGGCATCCCGTCGATCCTCGGCGAGCTCGACCGCGCCGGGTTGCTCAACCGCAGCGTGCGTACCGTGCACAGCGGGTCGCTCCGCGAGTTCCTCGACGCGTGGGATCTCGGGTCTGCGTCGGTCACCAAGGAGGCGGTCGAGCTGTACCACGGCGCGCCGGGCGGGGTCCGGACCACCCGGCCGTACTCGCAGTCGGCCCGCTGGGACAGTTTGGACACCGACCGGGCAGGCGGCTGCATCAGGGACGCGGCGCACGCCTACACGGCCGACGGCGGGCTCGCCGTGCTGAACGGGAACCTCGCCCCTGACGGCGCGATCATCAAGACCGCCGGGGTGCCCGAGGAACTGTGGCGGTTCTCCGGGCCGGCGGTCGTATTCGAGAGCCAGGAAGACGCGGTCGCGGGCATCCTGGGCGGCGCGGTCCGCGCTGGCGACGTGGTGGTCATCCGCTACGAGGGCCCGCGCGGCGGGCCCGGCATGCAGGAGATGCTGTACCCGACCAGTTTCCTGAAGGGCAAGGGACTGGGCCGGGCCTGCGCCCTGATCACCGACGGGCGGTTCTCGGGGGGGACTTCGGGCGTGTCGGTGTGCCACGTCGCGCCGGAGGCGGCGGCGGGCGGCGCGATCGCGCTGGCCGAAAACGGCGACATCGTGGTGATCGACATCTCGCGCCGTGAGCTCAGGCTGGACGTGCCCGACGACGAGCTCGCCGCCCGGCGGGCCCGGGTACTGGCCTCGCTGGGCTCGTACCGGCCGACCGACAGGCAGCGGCCGGTCAGCGCGGCCCTGCAGGTCTTCGCCGCGATGGCCACGTCGGCCTCCACCGGCGCCGCTCGCGACGTCACCCTGATCGCCCATCCGGACAAGTGAGCCCGCGCTGAGCCAGGCGTCGTCGCGCGGGACCGGGGGTTTCGTGCGCCCGGCCCGCGCGGGCGACGCCCCCAGCCTGGCCCGAGTCCAGGTGGCCAGCTGGCGGTGCGGCTACGCCGGAATCGTTCCTGACGCGCTGCTGGCCGAGCTGACCGGCGACGAGGCCGAGAACCTGTGGTGCGACCGGTGGCGGGAGGCGATCACCAGTCCGCCGACCAGCAGGCACCGGGTGCTGGTCGCGGTCGAGGAAACTCCGCCCCGGGCGGTCGTCGGGTTCGTCTCCGCCGGCCCGGCCACGGACGCCGACCGCTGGCCGGGGACCGACGGCGAGCTCTACGAGCTGCGCGTCGCCCCGGAACAGACCGGGCACGGACACGGCAGCAGGCTCTTGCACGCCGCCGCGGATACGCTCGCCCAGGACGGCTTCCGCACCGTCTCCATCTGGGCACTGGCGGCAGACGAGGCGTTGCGGCGCTTCCTCGAGTCGTCCGGCTGGGCCGCCGACGGCGCCCGGGGCGAACTGGACGTGGGCACGAGCGTTGCTGTTGTGCGGCTGCACACGGCCATCAGTGAATAACCGGCCAGCGGGCGTCCTCTAAGATCTGGGCGTGGCTGATGCTCGGGAATGGCTGGCCGGCACGCGGCCGAGGACCCTTCCGGCGGCCGTGGTTCCGGTACTGATCGGCTCGGGAGTCGCGGCGGGGTACGGCGAGTTTTCCTGGTGGCGGGCGGCCCTCGCCCTCCTGGTCGCGCTGGCCTTGCAGGTCGGGGTCAACTTCGCCAACGACTACAGCGACGGCGTGCGGGGCTCCGACGCCAAGCGGGTCGGGCCGGTCCGGATGGTCGCCGCGGGGCTCGCACGGCCCCGGCAGGTGATGGCGGCGGCGTTCGGGTCTTTCTTCGTGGCCGGCGCGGCGGGGCTGGCGCTGGCGGCCGTCGTCTCGTGGTGGCTGCTGGCCGCGGGCGTGGCCTGCATCGCAGCCGGCTGGTTCTACACCGGCGGCCCCCGGCCCTACGGATACATCGGGCTCGGCGAAGTCTTCGTATTCGTGTTCTTCGGCGTGGTCGCGGTGGTAGGCACCGCGTACGTGGAGATGTTGCGGTTCAGCTGGCTGGGCCTGGCTGCCTCGGTGCCAGCCGGGCTGCTGGCCTGCGCCCTGCTGATGGTCAACAACCTGCGGGATATCCGCACCGACGCGCAGGCGGGCAAGCGGACGCTCGCGGTCCTGCTCGGTGACGCGCGCAGCCGGATAGCGTACGTGCTGATGCTGTTGCTGCCCTTCTGCTGCGCGGCGCTGATCGGCTTTATCCGACCGTTTGCGCTGATCACCCTCGTCACGGCGCCGCTGGCGTGGATCCCCGTCCGGTCCGTCCGGGCGGGCGCGACGGGCCCGGCCCTGATCAAGGTGCTGGGACAAACCGGACGGCTGCAGCTGGCCTTCGGGATCGCGTTCGCGATCGGATTGGCCATCCACGGCTGAGCCGGCCGACACGGATCGGCCTCGAACCAGGCCGAGATCGGCGATTCCGGGCGTGGCCTGGCGCCAGACGAGGGACACTTGATAGCAAATGCGCGGTATCAGCGACGTAGCGGCTGCTGGCGCGGTACCCTGCCCCGTAATCCCAGGTGATGAGGTGCGGGCGCGGGGCGGTGCCTGAGCCCATGTGTTCAACGGGAAGGTGCCCAGTTGCAAGCCCGGGGAATATGGTCGGCCGGACAGGGCGACGACAAGGAGCGGTTTCTGGCCGACCTTCGTGCGCTGCGCGACGAGGCTGGGCTGGGCTATGACGAACTCGCGGCGCGGGCCCATTACCCGAGCGGCGTCCTGCAGGAAGCAGAATACGGGTCCTCGCTGCCGAGCCTGCCGATCCTGGCCGCTTACGTCCGGGCTTGCGACGGAGACGTGCCGGGATGGGAAGAACGGTGGCGGTACCTCGGCTTCGAGGCCGGAGCCGAACTCGGCCTCCCGGTCAGGCCCGCCGGCGCCAGCCCGGCCGCCGTCGCCGGGGCCCGCGCGGGCGTCAGCGTGGCGCCGCCGGACGCGTACGACCCCGAGCGGATCAGGGCCGCGCTCAGGGGTCAGCGCGAGCGCACGGAGCAGGCCGTCCACCAGGTAACCGCGACCGCGAGCCTGGCGAACTGGGACGCCACGCCCGTGCCGAGCGGCGCGCCGGACAGTTCCAACGGCAACCATCACGGGGGACCCCAGAGCGCCGGGCAATTCGACGACCGGGTGACCAGGACGCCCGATCAGGCCGAAAGCCCGCCAGCCATCCGGCACGATCCGTTCTCCACCTCCTGGCTGCAAGACAGCGAACTGACGACGCCGCCGCCCCAGGACGCCCGGCTCGCGTCGCAGGAACCGGTCAGCAGCGAGCGGGCCTGGCGGCCGGCCGACGTGGGGGGCACGCGGTACGAGCCCGCCGACGGCGGACCGGGACCGCAGCGGGACGAGGACCGACCGGCGTCGCCGGCGCCGACGGATTTCTGGACGCCCGCGGCTGCCGCGACCGCGCCCGCCGACGCGCAACGGCCAGGCCCTGCGCTGTCACCAGCCGACGAGCAGCCCGTCCCCCCACCGTCCTGGCCCCCGCCCGCTGAGATCCCGGCAAGCCCCGCGCCGGGTCCGGCTCAGCGGGCGGTACCTGAATTCCCGCGCCGCTCCGTACCCGATCCGCGACAGGGCGCCGCGCCGGCCGCTGCCGCGGCACCGCAAGCCGCGGCCAAGTCCGAAACCCCGCAGCCGACGTCCGCTTCGCCCAGCGGGTCCCGCAGCGACCGGCTCTTCCCGCTGCGGCTGCTGGTGGTCATCGTCGTGGCCGCGCTCATCGGCAGCGTCCTGGTGATGCTGCTGCGGTAGTCAGATCGCGGTTTCGCTGCCGTTGGCGGACGGGGTGTCGCCTTCCTGCGTTCCGTCGGAGGTGTCGGCCTGACCGCCGTTGGCCAGGCCCAGGGAGTTCGCGCCGCTGGCGGGATCGCTGACACCCAGCGAACCGACGAAGCTGGCGCCCGGAACGGTGGCGGCCAGCATGGCCTCGACGGTGTCGGCTGCCGGTGCGACACTGGCCCCCGGTGCGGCGTCGGCGGACGGCACCGTATCGAGCCCAGGGGCGGCGTCGGCCGTCTGGGCGGCGTCGGCCGTCTGGGCGGCGTCGGCCGTCTGGGCGGTTAGCGCGGGCTTCGCGTCGGCGGCGGGCACGGCGGGCGGCTCGCGGCGGGCCTGGGGGCCC
>JASHVM010000131.1:0-8633 GCA_030044595.1 Streptosporangiaceae bacterium | reverse complement strand
CTTCTCGTGACCGCCGTGCCTCTTCACTGTCGCTCGTAGCTCGGCCATCTGTAAAATGTTAATAATCGCGGTTATGCATCGGTAAAGCCGAATCAGTGCCTATTCCGCTGAAAGTGCGCTGATGACCCGTCTGGGTCCGGCGGGAACACGCCAGTGCCGCACTGGCCAGCCTGTTCGCGGTTCCGGTGGCCGGATGTCGGGCGGCTGTCTACGGCGTGACGATCGGGAAGGCCGGATCGGGCGTGTCGAGCAGCCCCAAGAGCCTGCTCAGGGTGGCGGGGTCTCCGGTGTGCTCGATCCCGTCCAGGCCGTGCCCGGCCAGCAGCCCGAGCAGCTGGGCCTTGGTCAGGACGAGCGTGAGGTCGGCGGCGACCCGGGTCTTGGGGTTTTCCGTCTGGATGAGCGCCCCGTTGGACAGCGCCAGCCGCACCGTGGCCCCGGTGTCGGTGAAATGCCAGTCGATGACCAGGGGATCGGCGGCGGCGCGCAGGCCGTCGACCCGGATGGCCAGCGTGTCGAAGAGCTGCGCGACGCTCAGCGCCGCGGCCATGCCCGTGCCCAGGTCACCGATTGGCGGGGCCGTGACGCCCTCGCGCAATTCGAGCGCGCCGGTCAGGTAGAAGCTGCGCCAGGTCGCGTTCTCGGCGCCGTAGCCGAGCTGTTCGTAGACTCCGGCGAGGGCGCGCCGCGCGGCGCTGTCGTCAGGCGCGGCGAATACCGCGTGCTTGAGCAGTTCGGCAGCGAACCGCAGGTCCCCGGCCTCGGCGTAGGACCTGGCCTTGTCGAGCACCGCCTGCTGGCCGCCGATGACCTCGACGTACCGGGTGGCCGCCGCCTGCGGCGGGTGCTGCCACAGCGAGGTCGGGTTTCCGTCGAACCAGCCCATGTACCGCTGGTAAACGGCCTTGACGTTGTGGCTCACGGACCCGTAATAGCCGCGGGCGTGCCAGGCGGCCTCCAGCGCCGCGGGCAGCCGGATGTCCTCGGCAATCTCCGGGCCGGTAGCGCCGTTGTTGAGCATCCGCAGCGTCTGGTCGTGCAGGTAGGCGTATAGGTCACGCTGCTGGGACAGGTACCGGATGATGTTGTCGGTGCCCCAGGTGGGCCAGTGGTGGGAGGCGAACGCCACGTCGGAGTCGGTGCCGAACAACTCGATGGCCTCGTTCAGGTAGCGGGACCACACCCGCGGGTCGCGGACGAGGGCGCCGCGCAGCGTCAGCAGGTTGTGCAGGTTGTGGGTGGCGTTCTCGGCCAGGCACAGCGCCCGCAGGGCAGGGAAGTAGAAGTTCATCTCCGCCGGGGCCTCGGTGCCGGGGGTGAGCTGGAAGACGATCCGCACCCCGTCGATGACCTCTTCCTGCCCGGTGCGGGTGATGTCCTTGGTCGGGGCGATCAGGCCCACCGAGCCCGATGACGTCGCGATGCCCAGGCCGGTGCTGACCTGCCCGGTCGGGCCGTGGTCCAGGGTCGCTCCGTACATGTAGGCGGCCCGGCGGTTCATCGCGACCCCGGCGTACACGTTCTCCGACACCGCGTGCTCCAGGAACCCTTCCGGGGCGAGGATCGGCACGTCCGCGGCGCCGCCGGGCAGCACGCCGTTGACCCCGCCGAAGTGATCCACGTGCGAATGGGTGTAGATCACCCCGGTCACCGGCCGGTCCCCGCGGTTCTCGCGGTACAGCGCCAGGGCCGCCGCGGCGGTCTCGGCCGAGATCAGCGGGTCGATCACGATTACCCCGGTGTCTGCCTCGACGATCGTCATGTTCGACAGGTCGAAGCCGCGCACCTGGTAGAGGCCGTCGGTCACCTGGTACAGGCCGTTCTTCCAGCACAGCTGCGCCTGCCGCCACAGGCTCGGGTTCACCGTGGCCGGGCACTCGTCGTCCAGGTAGCCGAACGTCGTGCTGTCGAAGACCACCGCGCCATCGCCGGCCTTGATGACCAGCGGGTCAAGCGTGGCGATAAAGCCCCGATCAGCATCGGCGAAGTCGGCCCGGTCATTGAAATCCAGCGGCATGGCACCCTCCCGGCGGCCCGTAACCCGTGTGCCAACCAACGTACGCCCGCGTCGCCTGTAATGAACCGAGTGGAGAGCAAGCACCAGGTACGGCTCGGCGCCGTACAGCAGACCCTGTTCATCCCGCGCGTTATGCGGACCGCGATCATCGATTTCTGGGTCCGAGCCAGCTTCCCGGAAGCCGCTGGTCAGGCCGATAGGGCGCGGGCGGCCGGACTGGAGCCAGGGGTTCGGCCGTCCGCGTGGAGTTGAGCCGGTCCGCGCGCTGGGAGCGCATCGGCTCGGCGAGTTCCATGGCGGCGAAGAATGGCGGCCAGCCGGCCGGGGTATACCCGGCGCCGAGGTCGCAGTGGTGCAGTTCCACCTCGACCATCCGGCGGGTCAGCAGCTCAGCCGCCGGGAAGGCAGCCGAATCCAGGATCCGCACCGGCACCTGCCACCCGGCGTCGGGTAGCTGCCTGGCCACCGTGCGCAGGGCCATCGCCGAGTCGGCCAGGTCGGCCACCAGCTCACTCGCCTGCCGGCTGGCCCCGTGCTCGATGCCGGCCTGCCGCGCCTCGGCGCTGGCGTAGGCGGGACGGTCCTGCCCGGTCCGCACGCCGACCAGGAGGTTCCGCATCGCGTCGGCACCGCGGGCCAGGTGCGCGAGAACGTGCGCCCGGGTCCACCCGGGCAGCAGTGAGGGCGCCCGCAGGTCCGGTTCGGTGATGGTACGCGCGGTACCGAGCAGGCGCTGAGTCGCCTGGTCGATCTGGTCACTCAGCTGGCGTTGCGCTTGGTCCACCCGGTCACTCTAAGCTCGCCTGGCGCTGGGACCGGGAACCTGCCCCGGTCAGGCTGACCGTCTGCCCAGGCGGCGGGCGGCGACGAACCCTCCGGCGATGTAGCAGGCCAGCGCCAGTGCCCACAGCCCGGCCATGATCATCGAGCTGAAGGCGTGCCCGTAGTCAAGGAAGCTCGTTCCGTTGAACCCGGCACCTACGATGGCCAGCGCGCCGAGCACTGCCGTCGCCGTGGCCAGCCGGCTGTGCTGTCGCCACGTCAGCGCGATGCTGGCCAGCGCGGCGACCGCCAGCGCCAGCCCGAACGCCGCGTGGGCGCCGGCCCAGGCGGGTCCGTCCGAGATCACCCAGGCCAGACCGGATGCCGCGGCGGTGAAATAGTCGCTGGCCCCGGCGCCCGGATGCCGGCCGGGGAGGGTGACGTACAGGTTCACCACCATGCCCAGCAGGTACTGGGCCAGCAGCAACACGCAGGCGACGGCGTTGACCGCGAGCAGCCGGCCCGCTGGGCTCGTCCGGCGGGCCCGGTGGTGACGGCCCCGGCCGGAATGACGCGCTCTCCCGTCCTTGCCGTCGGCTCCTGGCCCTTGGGACACGCGGACACCGTACCGAAGACTAGGCCGCGCTGGTATCGAACGTGGACGTGATGCCAACGCGCAGCACGCGGCCCCGTCCCGGCGGTAATAAGCTGAGGGCGGCTCGAGAGGGTGGCGTAAGGAGGGGTGATGTTCCGGGACAGGCTGCGGGAGCGCCGTGAAGGCGGAGCCGAACACTACCGGATGCGGCAGAAGCTGGTCTCGATCGGCGATGACTACTGGATCGAGAACGACCGGGGCGAGCGCGTCTACAAGGTCGACGGCAAGGCGCTGCGGGTGCGCGAGACCCTCATCTTCGAGGACGCCGGCGGCGCGGAGCTGGTGAAGATCCAGGAACGGATGCTCCGCGTCCGCGACTCGATGGAGATCGAGGACCGCGACGGGCGCAGGGTGGCTACCGTCAAGAAAGCGCTGATCACGCCGCTGCGCGATCGCTGGAGCGTGCAGGTGGCCGACGGTCCCGATCTGGAGGTGAAGGGCAACATCGTCGACCACGAGTACACGATCGAGGACGGCCGCACCAAGGTGGCCGAGGTGTCGAAGAGGTGGTTCCGAGTCGCCGACACCTACGGCGTGGAGGTCGGTCCCGGGCAGGACCCCGTGGTGATCCTGGCCGTCACGGTCGTCCTGGACGAGATGGCCCATCCTGACCGCTGATCACCAGGTCCGGCGGCCGGCAGGCCGGTCAGCTTCGCCGAGCGGGATGGCCGTAGGGTTTGGTCATGCCGCCACCCGACCGGAGTAACGCCACCGATCACGTCGTCGTGATCATGTTCGAGAACCGCTCATTCGACAACCTGCTCGGCCGACTGTACGAACCGGGCGAGGTCGCGTCCTTCGAGGGCGTGACCGGCCGCGATCTCAGCAATCCCGTCCCGGAATGGGCCCTGTCCGGTACCGGCCCGGAGCTCGTGCCTTACGGCGTCGCGGCTGACATGAACAGCCCGACGCCCGATCCCGGGGAGGAGTATCAGCACGTCAACACCCAGTTGTTCGGGCTAATCGACCCGCCGGGCAACCGCGGCGTTCTCGCCGACCACATGACGGCCCCGTACAACGCGCCAGCCAGTCCGGGCCAGCCGCCCTCCATGGACGGGTTCGTCGCCGACTACATCAGCGCGTTCACGGCCGAGATGGGCAGGCCGCCCGCCCCCGGGGAGTACGCGCAGATCATGACCGGCTACTCCCCGGCGCAGCTGCCGGTCACCTCGACGCTGGCCCGCGGCTTCGCGACCTTCGACCATTGGTTCTGCGAGGTGCCGTCGCAGACGTTCCCCAACCGGTCGTTCTTCCACGCGGCCACCTCATCCGGCTTGGTGGTCAACATGTCGCCCGCTGATTCGTTCCCGCTGCACAACACGGCCGAGACCATCTTCGAGCGGCTCGAATCGAAGGGCCTGACCTGGCGGGTCTACTGCGACCCGCCGAGCCACCTGTCGATCACGGGCATCATCCACGCGCCCCGGCTGCTCGACCGGTTCGGGACGAACTTCTTCACCACCGACCGCTTCCTGGAGGACGCGGCCGGCGGGCAGCTGCCGACCTACTCGTTCATCGAGCCCAACCTGCTGTACGGCCACAACGACATGCACCCGGCCTTCGATGTGCTGTTCCCGGGCGCCGACCTCGACCCGCCGTCCGCGGTTCTGGGCGGCGAGGCGCTGCTCGCGAAGATTTACGACGCGGTCCGGTCCTCGTCCTCACCCGCCGGGTCGAACGCCTACAACACGCTGCTCATGGTCAACTTCGACGAGCACGGCGGTAACTATGACCACATCGCGCCGCCACCGGCACCGCCGCCGGACCCGTCCGCCCCGGCCGGGCAGCTGGGCTTCGCGTTCGACCGCTCGGGCGTGCGCGTGCCGGCCATCGCCATCTCGGCCTGGATCCCCGAACGGACCGTCGTCAACGACGAGTACCGGCATACTTCCGTCATCCGGACCATCCGCGAGCGCTGGCAGCTCGGCGCGCCGCTGACCGCCCGCGACGCGGCAGCACGAGACCTGTCTCCCGTCATGTCCCTGGATAGTCCGAGGGCGCCGGAGGACTGGCCCGAGGTTACGCCGCGGCCGGTGCCCGCGTTCAGCCAGGCTCGCGTGTCGCTCGAAGCTCGCCTCAAGGGCCTGTCCAGGGCGGCCTGCTTTCCAGCCCTGGCGCTCGCGAAAAACCTCGGTCTGCCGGCCCCCGACCTCGACCAGGACGAAGCCATCGGCCGCGCGGACGCCATCGCCGTCCTCAACGACGTCTTCGGGCGCTTGTTCACCGGCCTGCAAAGCCCCTGACTCACCCGGCCGCCGGCAGGCTTCCGGCTTGCCCGACCAGCAACCGCAGGAGGCTGACCTTGCCAGCTGAGCAGCCTGTTGTCCGCGCCGCCGCCCCAGCCGACCTGAGGCAGATCGCGGCGATCTACGCGCACTACGTGACCACCAGCGTCGCGACGTTCGAGGAGGTTCCGCCGACCGCCGCGCACTGGCGGCGCCGGATTGACGACCTAGCCGCCCGGAGGCTGCCGTTCCTGGTCGCCGAGGCCGACGCAGCGGTCTGCGGGTACGCCTTCGCCAGCCTGTGGCGGCCGAAGCCGGCCTACCGGCATACCGTCGAAGACACGGTGTACGTCGCCCCCTCCTGCACCGGCCGCGGGCTGGGCAGCGCCCTGCTCGGCGCGCTGCTCGCCGGGTGCGAAGGCGCCGGCGCGCGGCAGGTCATCGCGGTCATCGCCGACACCGGCACCGACGCCTCGGTCGCGCTGCACCGCCGGTTCGGCTTCGCGCACGCGGGCCGGCTGCGCCGCGTGGGCCACAAGCACGGCCGCTGGATCGATACCGTCCTGATGCAGCGAGAACTAGGGCTGAACCGGTGAGCACCGCGTTCACCGGCCGGGAATCCAGCTGGCAGGCCCGGCTGGGGAAGCTGAGGGATGTGGTGCGCCAGGAACTGGTCGCGAGCCAGCTGAGCGCTGAACTGCCACCACCGCCCGTTCGGGTTATCGATCTTGGCTGCGGGCAGGGGACGCAGGCCCTGCGGCTGGCGCGGCGCGGGTATGAGGTGACGGGGGTTGACGCCTCCGCGGAACTGCTGGCCCGCCTGGAGCGGGACCTGGCCGCCGAGCCGGCTGAGGTCCGCGCCAGGGTGCAGGTCCGGCACGGCCTGATAGAGCATTTTCCCGAACGAGCCGTGGCTTCGCGTTTCGCGGCCGTGCTTTGCCATGGGGTGCTGATGTACGCCGAGGATCCGGATCCGGTCCTGCGAGTCGTGGCCGGGCTGACGGCGCCGGGCGGGATGACCTCGCTCCTGGTCCGCAACGGCGACGCGCTGGCCATGCGGCCCGGTCTGCTCGGTGACTGGGCGGTGTGCGCGGACGCCTTCGGGTCGGTCACCTACCAGAACCGGATCGGGGTCACGGCCCGTGCCGACCGCCTCGCGGACCTGACCGCCCGGCTGGCGGACCACGGGCTGGAGGTCACCGCTTGGTACGGGGTGCGGGTCTTCACCGACACCGCGCCCGGCGGCGCCGAACCGCCGCCCGACCTCGAGGCCCTGCTGGCCTGCGAGGAACGGGCGGGCCGTACCGAGCCCTACCGCCGGGTGGCCGCGCTGCTGCACCTGATCGCGCGGCGCCCCGGCCAGCAGCCGCGCGGCCGCCCAGTCAGGCGACCGGGACCAGGGTGAGGTAGGCGAGCCCCAGTACGCCGCGGTAGCCGCGCAGCCAGTACGAGCGGTGCTCATCCACGCGTTTCCTGGTCTCGGCGGCCAGGGGGTGATCGCGGTGGGCCGCGAGCCACTCCTCCTCGTCGGCCTGATAACCCGACTCGAACTCCTCCCACTCATCGACGCTGGCCGTCTCGATCCACGCCGGGCGAAAGCCCGCAGCGACGGCGAGATCCACGAGCCCGGCCAGGTCGGGCAACTCCCCGGCGGTCGTGCCCGGCCACATGGCGGCCAGTTCCGCAGCGGCCGGCGGCCGCTGCCAGAAGCTCTCGCCGAGGAGCACCCGGCCGCCCGGTGTGACCAGCCGGCGCAGCGCGTCCAGGGCGCGCTCGGTGTGCTCCGGCGGCTCGGCGTCGCTGAGCGCGTGGCTGGCGCCGAGGCACAGCACCACGTCGGCGGGCCCGCGCGACGTTCCGATGGCGGACTCCTCGACGAACGTGACCCGGCCGGAGAGCCCGCGGGCCCGGGCATTGTCGCGACCCCTGGCCAGGTCGGCGCCGTACACGTCGATGCCCAGGCCCGTCGCGCTCGGCGCGGCGGCGAGGATGCGCAGCATCAGCTCGCCCCACCCGCAGCCGATGTCGAGCACCGTGCCCGGGCTGGTCCGCGTGAGCCTCTCGACGAGCTGCGCGGCTCTGGCTTCAGACAGCGGCCCGTGGAAAGCCAGCTGGGTCAGGCCCTCGGGAGGATCGGCATGAGCCATACCGGGCACGCTAGCGCTGACGCCGCAGGCCCGCCTACCGATTTTGCTGCCCTCGCCGTCCGTGCCCGGGGGACGGCCAAGGCCGCGTAAAGACGGTTGGATCACCGCTTCGGGGACCTTAAGGTAAGTACTGCTGTGAGAGATAACGCGGTCATAGAGCGGATTGACGCGTTCTGCGACGCCGTCCCGCGTCGCCGGGCCAGGGCCGATGAGTACGGCCCCCTCGTGCTCTTCGTCCCCACCGGCCCCGGATGGCCTTATTACGCGCGGCCGAAGCGAGGCTCACGCTCGCCGGTCACCCCGGCCGACATCCGCGCGGTTCGCGCCCGCCAGCGCGAGCTCATCATCCCCGAATCGTTCGAGTGGATCGAGCAGAGCGCGCCTGAGATGGCGGCGGCCGCCGTCGAGGCCGGCCTGGTCCTCCAGCAGCATCCGCTGATGGTGCTCGCCGGGCCCGCGCGTGTGCCGTCGCTGCCGCCGGAAGTCGCGGTCCGCATCGTGGCGCCGGAAGACCCCGAACTCGACCGAATCTGGGCGGTGCCCGCCGTGGCGTTCGGCCACCCGGGAACGGCCGTCGGCGAGGTCGGCGCGGCCGAGCGGGACAAGATCGCCGCAGACCACGACGCAGGCACGATCGCGATGCTGCGTGAGCGCCTGCGATCGGGGCAGTCGGTGCTCGCCGCCGCCTTCGGTCCGGCAGGCCCGCTCGCGGCAGGAAGCTGCCAGGCGGTGGATGGCGCCGCCGAGATCACCGGCGTAGGCGTCCTGCCCACCGATCGCCGCAAGGGTCTCGGCGCGGCGGTCACCGCGCTGCTGGCCAGGGACGC
>JASHVM010000130.1:0-3499 GCA_030044595.1 Streptosporangiaceae bacterium | reverse complement strand
GGCCACGGTGAAGAGTCACGTCAACCACATGCTGCCGAAGATCGGGGCCCGCGACCGGGCGCAGGCCGTCGGCTACGCCTACCGGCACGGCCTCGTACCCTCCTGAGGAAGCCCCGGAACCCGTCCGCCGGTACCATCGCACGGGTGAATATTTCCGCGGGCCTGGAGAGCGACATCGGCGAGAAGAGCGAAACGGGCGGTGAAGCCGGGCTCGTCGTTGCCGTCGACGGGCCGTCAGGCGCGGGCAAGTCGAGCGCGTCCCGCGGCGCGGCGATCGCGCTCGGACTGCGCTACCTGGACACCGGATCCATGTACCGGGCGCTGACCTGGTGGCTGCTCGACCGCGGCGTCGACACCAGCGATCCCGGCGCCGTCGCCGCCCTGGCCGCCGAACCTGTCATCGAGGTCGGCACCGACCCCCGGGCGCCGTGGGTACGGGTCAACGGCACCGACGTGTCCACGGCGATCAGGACTCGCGAGGTCACGAACGCGGTCAGCGCCGTCGCAGCGGTCCCGCAGGTGCGCGCGCACCTGATCGCGCAGCAGCGCGACATCATCGCGAGCGCCGGGGGGATCGTCGCCGAGGGCCGCGACATCGGCACGGTGGTCGCGCCCGCCGCGCCGGTTAAAGTGTTCCTGACCGCCGAAGGCGCCGCGCGAGCCAGCCGCAGGGCCGCCGAAACCAGCTGGTCAGCAGGCTCAACGCGGATCGACCAGGACCGCCGCGACCAGCTCGACGCGCCGCAGAGCGCCAAGGCCGCCGACGCGGTCGAGATCGACTCGACCCGGCTCGGCCTGGACCAGGTGGTCGACACCATCGTCCGGCTGGCCCGCGAGCACGCCGGTACGCGACACCCGCGCCAGCAGACCAGATAGCGAAGCAAAGTGAACCCGAGCGAGTCTTCACCAGCGTCCGTCCCCGTGGTCGCCGTCGTGGGACGGCCCAACGTGGGCAAGTCCACGCTGGTGAACAGGATCCTGGGCAGCAGGCAGGCGGTCGTGGAGGGCACCCCCGGGGTGACCAGGGACCGCGTCGCCTATGACGCCCTGTGGCGCGGCCGCGCCTTCACGTTGGTTGACACCGGCGGCTGGGAGCCCGCGACGGAGGGCGGCCAGAGCCTGGCCGCGCGGGTCGCCGCCCAGGCCAGGGTAGCGGTGGATGCCGCGGACGCCGTTTTGTTCGTGGTGGACGCCACCGTAGGGATCACCGACGCTGACGCGGCGGTGGCCAAAGTGCTGCGCCGGTCAGGCAAACCGGTCGTCGTCGCGGCCAACAAGATCGACGACACCAAGGCCGAGCCAGAGGTCGCGGCGCTGTGGTCACTCGGGCTGGGCGAGCCCGCCCCGGTCAGCGCGCTGCACGGGCGAGGCAGCGGCGACCTGCTCGACCTCGTGCTGGATGCGCTGCCCGACGCGCCCAAGGAGACGGACGAGGCCGAAGGCGGCCCGCGCCGGGTCGCGCTTCTCGGCCGTCCCAACGTCGGCAAGTCCAGCCTGCTGAACAAGCTGGTCGGGCATCAGCGGGCGCTCGTCGACCCGGTGGCGGGCACGACCCGGGATCCAGTGGACGAGCTTGTCGAACTGGGCGGCACCACGTGGCGCTTCGTGGACACGGCCGGCATCAGGCGACGGTTCCGCGAGAACCAGGGCGCGGACTACTACGCGGCGCTGCGCACCGCGGGCGCTCTGGACCGGGCCGAGGTCGCCGTGGTCCTCGTCGACGCCAGCGAACCGCTCACCGAACAGGACCTGCGGATCGTCTCGATGGTCATCGAGGCTGGCCGGGCCCTGGTCATCGCCTACAACAAATGGGACCTGGTCGACTCCGAGCGGCAGCACTACCTGGAACGTGAGATCGACAGGCAGCTGTACGCCGCACGCTGGGCGCCGCGGGTGAACATCTCCGCTACCACCGGCCGGCACATCGACCGGCTGGTACCCGCGCTGGAGAAGGCGCTGGCCGGCTGGGAGACCCGGGTGCCCACGGGCAGGCTCAACGCCTGGCTCACCGGCCTGGTCGCCGCGACACCGCCGCCGGTCCGCGGCGGCAGACAGCCCAAGATCCTGTTCGCCACCCAGGCCGGAGTCCGGCCGCCGCATTTCGTGCTGTTCTCGTCCGGGTTCCTCGAAGCGGCCTACCGCCGGTTCGTCGAGCGCCGGCTGCGCGAGGAGTTCGGCTTCGAGGGCAGCCCGGTGCAGATTTCGGTCCGCGTCAAGGCCAAGCGGGAAAGCCGCACCGGACGCCGTCCGCCCGCGCGACCCGAGCGGCGCCGCTAGATCCCTGCCAGATCCCCCGAGAAGTCCAGGGTCACGGCGCGAACGCGTCGGGCGGCGGGGCGGGGGAGGGGCTGGCGCTCGCATCGGTGACCGGCTTCGCGCCCGCGGCGAACCTGATGAGTTCGTCTCCGTGCATTACCCGCCCCGGCATCGGGTCCGCGGCGGCCAGCCTGGTGAGCGCGCTCACCGGTAGCGGATCGGCGCTCGCCGCCAGCACGAGGTTGCCGAACCTGCGGCCGCGCAGCACTGCCGCATCGGCGATCAGGCACGCGTCAGAGAAGACCGCTAGCGCGTTCGCGACCTGCGCGCGGGCGTGCGCGAGCGGCGCGCCGTCGGCCACGTTGGCCGCGAAGACTCCGGCCCTCTGGCCGCCGCGCAGCACGCGACGGGCGGCGGCCGCGAATTCCACCGACGTTAGGTGGGCCGGTGTGCGCCCGGCAGCGAACGCGTCCACGATCACCACGTCGAAAGATCCCATCGGCAGCTGCTCGAGCACCTCCCTCGCGTCCCCGACGCGGATCCGGACCGGCCGGTGCCGGGCGCCTCCGCTCCGCCGCACGTCCGCGCCGTCGCCCCGGACCCCCTGGCCTGCAGGGACACCCTGGGTGTTCCGGGTCCGCCGGCTCGGCGAGACCCGCCGCAGCGGCAGCTTGAGCCTGATCAGGTCGACCAGCGCGGCGTCGATCTCCACCGCCAGCTGCCCCGAGCCCGGCCGCGTCGCCGTCACGTAACGCGCCAGCGTCAGGGCTCCCGCGCCCAGGTGCAGCACGTCCAGTGGCTGCGCCGGGGGCGCCGCCGTGTCGATCACGTGCCCCAGCCGCCTGACGTATTCGAAGTCCAGATACTCGGGATCGTCGAGGTCAACATGCGACTGCGGCACGCCGTCGATCAGCAGCATCCACGCCGCCCGCCGGTCAGCGTCTCGCAACAGCTCCGCGCCGCCCTGGTCGGTGTCGACGCGGCTGCCCGGCACCTCGGTCGCCCGGCGGCCGGATGTTCGAGTCATGACTGCAAGTATGGGCGTTTGCTTCGCCAGCGGTCGACGCGCGTGATCCTCGAGCGGCAATGGGCTCGAAGAACCTGGCCCGCGTGTGCGAGGCTGTGAAAGGTACTTCTCGAGCCGCAGGAGGTCCGCATGGCTGCCGAGCAATCCGGAGCTGAGGCTGCACCGGGCACCGCCAAGCCCGCTGGCGCCGCCCGCCAGCCGGATGACGCGCCACCG
>JASHVM010000129.1:0-6992 GCA_030044595.1 Streptosporangiaceae bacterium | reverse complement strand
CCGTCGGTGTCGAGGATCCGCACGTCGTAGCCGGGCACCGGCATGGTGGGCGACCCGGCCTTGGTCGGCAGCGCCTCCAGTCCCATCGGGTCGGCGGCGATCGGCCAGCCGGTCTCGGTCTGCCACCAGTGGTCGATGACCGGGATGCCGAGCAGTTCGCCCGCCCACCGGTAGGTCTCGGGGTCGAGCCGCTCACCCGCCAGGAACAGGTACTCGAACTTGGACAGGTCGTACTCGCGGGTCAGCTTGCCGTCCGGGTCCTCCTTCTTGATCGCCCGGAACGCGGTCGGCGCGGTGAACAGCGCTTTGACCCCGTGCTCGGAGACGACCCGCCAGAACGCGCCCGCGTCCGGGGTGCCCACCGGCTTTCCCTCGTAGAGCAGGGTCGTGCACCCGTTCAGCAGCGGAGCGTAGACGATGTAGGAGTGCCCGACGACCCATCCCACGTCGGAGGCAGCCCAGAACACCTCGCCCGGCTTGGTGTCGTAGATGTTGTCCATGCTCCAGCGCAGCGCGACCGCGTGACCGCCGTTGTCGCGGACCACGCCCTTGGGCCGGGCGGTGGTGCCGGAGGTGTACAGGATGTACAGCGGGTCGGTCGCCGCGACCGGGACGCAGTCCGCGGGCTCGGCGCCGATCATCGCCTCCTGCCAGCCCAGGTCACGCCCGGCTAGCAGCGTTGCCGGCGCCTGCGGCCGTTGCAGGATCACGCAGTGCTCGGGCTTGTGCCGGGCCAGGTTGATGGCCCGGTCCAGGATCGGCTTGTATTCCACGATGCGGCTGACCTCGATGCCGCAGGAGGCTGAGACCAGGACCTTCGGCGCGGCGTCATCGATCCGTGCCGCGAGCTCGGCCGCCGCGAAGCCCCCGAACACCACCGAGTGCACCGCGCCGATCCGGGCGCACGCCAGCATCGCGATCGGAGCCTCCGGGATCATCGGCATGTAGATGATCACCCGGTCGCCCTGGCCCACCTCCAGGCTGCGCAGCAGCCCGGCGAACCGCGCGACCTCGCCGAGCAGCTCCGCATAGGTGTAGGTCCGCTGGGTGCCGGTGACCGGGCTGTCATAGATGAGAGCGGCCTGGTCGCCGCGGCCGCTACGCACATGCCGGTCCAGCGCGTTGAAGCAGGTATTCATGACCCCGCCGGCGAACCAGCGGTAGAACGGCGGATTCGAGGCGTCCAGTATCACGTCGGGCGCCTGGTACCAGTCGATGCCCCGCGCCGCCTCCCCCCAGAATGCTTCGGGATCGGTCAGGCTCCGGTCGAACGCTTCGGCGTAGCGGCCCATGTCGGTTCTTTCCTCTCTAGTAGCGGTAACCAGACAGGTCAGTGCCTAGCCAGCGGCCAGAGGGGGAGCACCGAGCGCTTGTACGAGGCCTCGCACAGCTCGGCACAGGAAAGGTAAGCGGCGAGGAATGCCACCACCAGTCCCATGTAGCCGCCGGTCTCCACGGTTAGGCCGTTGCCTCCGTAGTTACCCGCTCCGAGGACGAACAACGTCGCTGCGAGGAGGCCAAGTGCCACCACGACCACGACGTTAGTGCGGAATGAGGAGACCCAGATCCACGCCGCGAAGATGCCGAACGCGTACAGGAACAGCCCTATCGCGTGACCTGCCTGCGCGGGCGGCACGTCCTTCAGGAAGAACTGGGCGATCGCGTACAGGGACAGCCAGAACGCGCCGAAGGCGCTGAACAACACGCCGGTAAACGTGTTCCCCGTGCGGAACTGGATTGCCCCGGCGATGAGCTGGGCTATGCCGCCGAACATCAGCGCCACGGCGAAGACGACCGGCTCGACGCCGACGTTCACGAGCTTCGCGTTGACCATGCTCAGCATGAAGGTAGTGACCGCGAAACCCGCCAGGCCCAGCGGTGCTGAATTCCCCCAGCCGCCGGCTGCGGCGGTCGGCTCGGCTCCCGGTTGCGCAACTGGCTGCGCAACGTCGATGGTAGTCATGTGATCCTCCTCACATCCGCTACGTGCTTTAAACGTGAGGATGATTCAGGGCCACCGCGCTGCTAACCGCCAAAGGTCCCGCCTGAGCCGGCCGAAGGTCGGGACCCTGCGCACGATAACGGACGGGCAGCCCGCGGGCGCCCGTGCCTTTCCCGGCTCAGCGGTACAGCTCGCGGGCGATGATCGTTCGCTGCACCTCGGAGGCGCCCTCGTAGATGCGCGGGGCGCGTACCTCCCGGTACAGGCGCGAACGCGATCACCGGGCGCCGCCCTCGGCCCGGTGGTGCTGTTCCGGGACGCTCGGCCGCCAGCGGGCGTGGGCGGTGCCCGGCGTCCCGGAGCGGATCAGCTCCAGCCGCGGCCTGGGGCCGTCGGTCCGCCCGGCCTGCGGCCGGCGGCTGCCCGCGGCGAACGGGTCGGGCCAGGCGGCGCCGGGCCCGGTGTAGCCTTGCTCGGCGGCGGCGTGCAGGGTCCACTGCGGGTCATACAGGTGGGTCCGGCCCAGCGCGCACAGGTCGGCCCGGCCCGCCAGGATGATCGAGTTCACGTCGTCATAGGACGAGATCGCGCCGACCGCGATCACCGCGACGCCGTACTTGGTCCCGATCTCGTTCCGTATCCGGTCCGCGTACGGCGTTTGATAGCTGCGCCCGAAGGCCGGCTTCTCGTCGCTGACGACCTGCCCCGTCGACACGTCGACGCCCGCCGCTCCGTGCTCGGCGAACGCCCGGGCGATTTCCACGGCGTCGCCGGCGTCCAGGCCGCCCGGGTACCAGTCGGTCGCGGAGATCCGTACGGTCATCGGCCGCTCTTCCGGCCACACCGCGCGGACCGCGTCGAAGACCTCGAGCGGGTAGCGGAGCCGGCCGGCCAGTGATCCGCCGTACCGGTCCGTGCGCCGGTTGGTCAGCGGCGAGAGGAACGAGGACAGCAGGTACCCGTGCGCGCAGTGCAGTTCGAGCAGGTCGAAGCCGGCCCGCGCCGCCGCCTGCGCCGCCGCGATGAACTGGTCCTTTATCACCGCCAGGTCCGCTTCGGTCAGCTCGCGCGGCGTGTGGCTGTACTCCGCGTAGGGAATGGGCGAGGGACCGCAGACCTCCCAGTTGCCGTCCGGGAGCGGGGTATCCATGCCTTCCCACATCAGCCTGGTGGAACCCTTGCGGCCGGAGTGCCCGAGCTGGATGCCGATCTTCGCGCTGGTCTTGTCGTGTACGAAGGCGGCGATCCGCCGCCAGGACTCCTCCTGCTCAGCGGTGTAGATCCCCGTGCAGCCGGGGGTGATCCGCCCGGTGGGGGAGACGCAGACCATCTCGGTCATCACCAGCCCGGCCCCGCCGAGCGCCTTGCTGCCCAGGTGCACCAGGTGAAAGTCACCCGGAACGCCGTCGCGGGCCGAGTACATGTCCATCGCGGAGACGATCACCCGATTGGCCAGTTCCAGCCGGCCGAGGCGGAACGGCTGGAACATCGGCGGGCGCGGCTCGCGGGCGTCCTCCTGGCTGGCCGCGAACCACTCGTCCATCCCGGCGACGAACTCGGGGTCGCGCAGCCGCAGGTTGTCGTAGCTGACCCGGCGGCTGCGGGTCATGATGTTGAAGGCGAACTGGTGCGGGTCCTGGTCGGCGTACTGGCCGAGGTTCTCGAACCACTCCAGGCTGGCCTGCGCCGCGCGCTGGGTCGAGGCGACCACCGGTCGGCGCTCGGTCTCGTAGGCGGCCAGGGCCTCGGCGACCGGTGCGCCGGCCTGCTCGTGCAGGCAGGCCGCCAGGGCGAGCGCGTCCTCCATGGCGAGCTTGGTGCCCGAGCCGATGGAGAAGTGCGCGGTGTGCGCGGCGTCGCCGAGCAGCACCACGTTCTCGTGCCGCCACGTCGCGCACCTGACGGTGGTAAAGCTGGTCCACCGGGAGTTGTTGGCTACCAGGTCGTGCCCGTCCAGCACGTCGGCGCACAGGCCGCGGATGCGCTCGACGGAGCGCTCGTCGCTCTGCCCCGGGGCGAGGGTACCGGCGGTCTGCAGGTCCAGGCCGGCGAACCCGGCCCGCCGCCAGACGTCCTCGTGCATCTCCAGGATGAAGGTGCTGGCCCGGTCGCTGTAGGGGTAGCCGTGCACCTGCATGATCCCGGCCGGGGTGTCCAGGATGTAGAACTTGAACGCGTCGAAAACCAGGCTGGTGCCGAGCCAGATGTACTTGCAGCGCCTTCGCTCCAGGTCGGGTGCGAAGGTCCCGGCGAACCGGGTCCGGGTCGCCGAGTTCATCCCGTCGGCGGCGACCACCAGGTCGTAGTCCACGGCCAGCGCCGCCGCGTCCGGCGCCTCGGCGCGGAAGCCGACCCGCACGCCGAGCTCGGCGCAGCGAGCTTGCAAGATGGCCAGCAGGCGCTTGCGGCTCATCGCGGCGAATCCGTGCCCGCCCGAGGTGCACGTCGTCCCGCGGAAGTGCACGTCGATGTCGTCCCAGCGGGCGAATTCGCGGCGCATGGCGTGGAAGATCTCGACGTCGGCGTGCTCGATACCGCCGAGCGTCTCGTCGGAGAACACGACACCGAAACCGAAGGTGTCGTCGGCGGCGTTCCGCTCCCAGACGGTGATGTCATGCCGGGCGTCGAGCTGCTTGGCCAGGGCGGCGAAGTACAGGCCGCCCGGCCCGCCGCCCAGGACCGCGATACGCACCGCGCTCGCTCCTTCCGGTAATTGCCGGGCCGTTCCCGCCCGGCCAGGCCGTTCCTGGCCCGCTGAGCCGTCCCCACCCGTCCCAACGATATGCTGAAACTTCTACGACCGTCAAGATAACGCAATATAGATCCTGCCGTCATCTGCGCCCGAAGGCGGGGGCCGCGGCGGCGCCCGAGGGCCGGGCCACCCGGCCGCGCTAGGTTTCTTGGTATGGGCGTGGAGCGGATCAATCCCGAGGAACTGGGCCGGCCCTCCGGGTTCTCGCACGCGGTGTCCGTGACCGAAGGCCGCCTGGTGTTCCTGGCCGGCCAGATCGGCCTGGACCGGGACGGTGAGGTCGCGTCCGGCGTCGTGGCCCAGTTCGAGCAGGCCCTCGCGAACCTGCTGACCGCGCTGGCCGCGTCGGGCGGCCAGCCCGCCGACCTGGCCAGCCTGACCGTTTACGTCACCGACCTGGAGTCCTACCAGGCGCACGCCAAGGACATCGGCGCTGCCTGGCGGCGGCTCGCCGGCCGCGAGTATCCGGCCATGGCGGCTGTCGGCGTGACGCGACTGTGGCATCCCGGCGCGCTGGTCGAGATCCAGGGCATCGCGGCGGTCAGCCGCCGATAACGCGCTGCACGTGGGCTCGCGCCGGCTCCTCGAGCAGGGCGCGCAGGGCGAAGAACTCCTCGGCGGCGCGGATGCCGATCCAGCCGGACGGGAGCAGCTCCACCGGGAGGCCCGGATCGGAGTAGGGCAGCCGCCGCCAGTCGGTCAGCGCCCGCACGTAGTCGGCGAAGGCCTCGCGCTCCGTGGCCCGCCCGGCTCTGCTGTCCTGTTCCCAGCGGTCCCGTTCTGAGAGCTCTTGCTCCCAGCGCCGCAGCGTCGGCCCGTGCGCCTGGATGAATGCCTGGTAGCGGCGCTCGAGCTCGTCAAGGTCCCACCAGCGGCGGATCAATGCGCCCGGGTCGCCGAAGGCGATGTGATCCGCGTGGAACAGGTCGGCGTAGGAGTCCAGCCCGAGCCGCCGTAGCGTATCGGCGGTCGTGTCCTGCGGATGGGCCGGTACGATCCACACTCCCGGAGCGACCATCCCGAACCCGAGCCTGGCCAGCTCGGACCGCAGCACGTGCCGTTGGTGCCGCTGCGTCTCTGGCACCGAGAAGACCGCGAGCAACCAGCCATCGGCGAGCGTCGCCCGGCGACGCCGGAAGATCCGCGCGTCGCCCTCGCGCAGGATGGCCAGCGCCTCGGCGGATAGCTCGTAGCCGGCCGAACCGTCCTGCCGGCGCGCCTGCAAGATCCCCCGGCGCTTCAGCCTCGAGATCGCCGACCGCACCGCGGGCTCGTCCACCCCCAGGTCCGCGAGCAGCCGGATGAGCGCCGCGACCGAGAGCCAGCCGCCGTCGGACCTGGCGTAGAGCCCGTAGACGGTGACGATCAAGTTCCGCAGCCGTGCCGATCGGGCGCCGACGTCCCCGCCGGGCTGGTTCGTTTCCGCTACGGTCGTCACTGGTCCACGATACCAAGCGGATCCCGGCCTCTCGGTCAGTCGCTGACCGGAAACTCAGCTTGAGCCGAGGCGCTCGGTCAGTTCCTGGTGCAGTTCCCAGAGCCGGGCGGGCAGGTGCCGGTGGAAGGTCTGGAAGTGCTCGGGGATGAGCTCGGCCTCCAGCTTCCAGGCCTCGGTGTCCACCGTGAGCAGGAGGTCCAGGTCAGCCCAGCTGATCTCCAGGCCGTCGAGGTCCAGCGAGCCCGGTGCGGGCAGATAGCCGATCGGAGTCCGGGTGGCCCTGGCCTCGCCGGTCAGCCGCTGGATGATCCACTTCAGCACGCGGCTGTTCTCGCCGAAGCCCGGCCACACGAACCGGCCCTTGGCGTCCTTGCGGAACCAGTTGACGTAGAACAGGCGCGGCAGCTTGCCCGGGTCGGCTGTCCGGCCGATCGTCAGCCAGTGCCCGAAGTAGTCGCCCATGTTGTAGCCGCAGAACGGCAGCATCGCGAACGGGTCGTGGCGCAGTTCGCCGAGCGTGCCCTCGGCGGCGGCGGTCTTCTCCGAGGCAACGTTGGCGCCGAGGAACACGCCGTGGTCCCAGTCGAAAGACTCGATGACCAGCGGCACGGTCGACGCCCGCCGGCCGCCGAACAGGATCGCGGAGATCGGCACGCCGGCCGGGTCGTCCCATTCCGGCGCGATCGTCGGGCACTGCCCGGCCGGGGTGGTGAACCGCGCGTTGGGATGCGCCGCGGGCTCCGGCGAGGCCGGCGTCCAGTCCCGGCCCTTCCAGTCGGTCAGGTGCGCGGGCGGCTCATCGGTCAGGCCCTCCCACCACACGTCACCGTCATCGGTCAGCGCGACGTTGGTGAAGATGC
>JASHVM010000128.1:0-5063 GCA_030044595.1 Streptosporangiaceae bacterium | reverse complement strand
CGCAGAACGAACGCGCGGGACCCGGCAGGGATTCGAGCCGCCGGCGCTTTACGAAAGGCCCGCTCCCGGCCCGCGGATGCGCTAACCGCACAGATAGTACCGATTAGCTAGTACCGATCAGCGCACTGACGGCGCCTGCTGCGCAGGATGATCCGGGCCCTCTGCTTTGGCCGGCGCTCGCGACGAATGAGTGTCAGGACGACCTGGTTCAGGCAATTTGCTGCCCTTGCCCGGTGCCGATGCTTTGCTGGCTCTTATTCCTGTTGGGAGCTACGATCCGGGTTTGGGAGGGAAGATGGCCGGTAGGCGGCGTCGGCTCGACCCGGTGGGGCCGTTTGGCAATCCGGACGGGTCACGAGCCGACATCGAGGATGTGCTCAGCGAGTTCGTCGACTTCGGCGGCAACCCGGCCTACGGCCACCTCGCGACCCGTGCCAACGACTCCATGGTGCGGGTCATCGTGGGAAAGCTCGGGGCTGGCAAGACGGTATACCTGCGGCGTCTTCAGGATTTCCAGTCACATCAGGACTCGGTCTACGCCGATCTGCCGCAGCAGAGCTTGCCGAAGACCGAAGTCGTGGTGAAGGCGTGCCAGTGGTTCTCAGACAGTGTCCTGGTCGAGAAGTGGATGCAGATCTGGGAGCGCGCGATCATGCGGTCGCTGGCCTCGCACCTGCTGTGTCGCACCGAGTTGCGTGAGCAGTTGCGCGACGAGCAGGCTGAAGAAATCGAGCGCTCGTACGCGCGGCTGCTGGATGGCTTCCGCCGGCCTCGGTCGATCTATAGCGAGGTGCGCGACATCATCAATGGGCGGCAGACCGGCCATCAGCTGTCTACGTACCTCGACGATCCGCTCTGGGACGACCTGGAGGATCTGCTGGGCGAGGTAGTCGGCCAGTGCAAGCCGATGTATTTCTACCTGGACGCGGTGGACGAGGAGTTCAGCCACGCCCCGATGTACTGGCTGAAGTGTCAGGAGGGGTTGTTCTACCAGGTGATGCGGCTGCTCCGCGACCACAGGCTGGGCGGTCGCCTGCATGTCGTGGTATGCATCCGCGACATCGTCATGTCATCGGTGTACCGGTCAGAACATGCGCCGCGGTACTACAACGAACCACACATCCGCGTCCTGACCTGGGACCGCGGTTCGCTGCTGTACCTGCTGGGGCGAAAGCTAGAGCGGCTGCCGCCGTCAGTGCTGATGCGACGCGCCACCAGCGGCCCCCCCACGATCGGCGACTGGCTCGGGGTCGATGGCCACTGGCCGGGTCCCGATGGTGGCGAAACGATCGAGGATTACCTGCTCAGCCACACGAGGCTGATCCCGCGCGACATCATCTCGCTCGGCAATGAGCTGAGCGAGGAGGTCCTACGGCAGAAGCAGGCTGGCCGCGGGGGCCTGCCGCCGGCGGTTCTGCAGGAAGTGGTTCAGCGCTGCGCGAAGCGGTTCGGCGACTCCCAGCTCGCGCAATGCGCCAACCAGGTCTCGTCGGACCTGATGCCGGAAAACGCTGCCCTGCACAACTACTCCGAATTGTTTACCAGCACCCAGGCGTACATCAGCGGTGTGCAGGAGGACGTCCGCTCCTTCGTCCGGATGATCGGCGCCGACCGGTTCTCGCGCGCGGATCTGGTGGCGCTGCAGGAAGTGGCGGATCTGCACTTCCAGAAGGCGACGCACCTCGCCTCGGTCCTGTGGCAGAACGGCCTGCTCGGGTACGTTGACGAAAGCGGGCGGCACCGGTTCTATTCCATGGGCGACATCGAGCAGTTTCACTTCCCGCCGGACGTAGACACGTACGTGCTGCATCCGTGCCTGGCGCATGCTGTCGGGGGAATACAGCACGTGGCGGCGGATGCTGCTGGAGCCGCAGGTGCGCGCCGCACCCGCCCGCTCCCGCCTCCTGACCGCAGCGATCGTCCCGGGACGTCGCGAGCCGCATCGCCCTCCGGCGGCAGCCAGGCGCTGCCGGAGGCCGACTCGGCAGAGGCGCGATCCTCGGCCGCGTCCGGGACTGGTGATTATGCTGTGGGCGACGTCCTTGAGGGCCGGTTCAAGATTCTCCAGATACTCGGACAGGGCAGCTTTTCGAAGGTCTATCGGGTGCGCGACGACGTCGAGGGCGCCGAGCGAGCGCTGAAGCTCTTCAATACCGCGGCCGGGAACGAGGCGGTGCGCCGCGAGATCGGCGCCCTGCGGAAAATCGATCATCCCAACGTGGTCAAGGTCTTCTGGGCCGGCAAGACCAACGCCGACGACTGGTATCTCATCACCGAGTTCATTGACGGGGAGTCACTGGATGAGTTTGTCGCCGGGAACAGGCGCCTCCGTGACCGGGAAGCGGTAGATGTGGCACTCGACCTGCTAGACGCGCTCGTCGCCTTTCACCCTGATGCCGCGCGCCTCGAGCAGCTGGATGCCAAACGCCGCGAAGGCTGCCTCACCGAAGCCGAGTCGCGCGAGTGGACGGAACTGAGCGACAGGGGGTTGGTCCATCGCGATATCAAACCGCTCAACGTGATGCTCACTCGCACCGGGGCGAAACTGCTCGACTTCAACATCGCCTCCCGGGTCGGCGACCCCGTGCATACTCGGTCAGGCACACCGCCGTATCAGCCACCCGACGCCAGCCTCACACGCTGGGACATCTCGACCGACCTGTTCGCCGTCGGCGTCTTGCTCTACCGGCTGCTCTGCGACGGCCACCACCCGTTCCCGAATGCGATGCCCATGGCCGACGTACCGGTGACCGATCCCAGAACGATCCGCCCGGACCTCAACCTCGGCCTTGCGGAGTTTCTCCTCAAGGCATGCGCCCCAGCCAGCGTTGACCGCTTCACCACCGCTGCTGACATGCGGTTCGCCTTGCGCAGCATTCGCACTGACCTCTGACCAGCCGATCCAGACGCTCCATCGTGGCAGGCTGGCCGTCTCGTCCGGGTCGAGCGCCGGGACGCCGAGCGAGGTCACCTCGCGGCGCGCGGAGCGCGGCCCGTCGAGGACCAGCGTGAGGTAACGGCGCCACACGTCGCGGTTAACATCTCGCGCGTGATCGGCCGTGCTGGTCACCATCAGCACGGCAACAGGGTATTCCGAACGGAGATACCATCTCCGGTTCCTGTTATCGTGGCAGGAGAAAAGACCCGGGGGATGTCACGCTCCTGCGGACTGCGCCGTCCCAGGGGTATGAAGATCACCAATCCAGGCAGGGGGCACCGGATGCCAGAAACCGGCATGCCGCGTGACGCGGCACCGGAAACGGGGACGGGCCGGGCGGCTCCTGATCCGCGGCGCTGGCTGATCCTGGCGACCGTCGGGCTCGCCCAGCTCATGATCGTGCTCGACCTGACGGTGATCAACATCGCGCTGCCGTCCGCGCAGCACACACTGCACTTCGCGACCGTGGACAGGCAATGGGTGGTGACCGCGTACGCGCTGGCGTTCGGCAGCCTGCTGCTGGTCGGCGGGCGGCTGGCCGACCTGCTCGGCCGCAAGGTTACGTTCATGGTGGGCCTGGCCGGGTTTGCGCTGGTGTCGGCCGTGGGCGGGGCGTCGGTGAGCTTCACCATGCTGGTGACGGCTCGCGCCTGCCAGGGCGCCTTCGCGGCGATCATGGCACCGTCGGCGCTATCGATCCTGACCAACACGTTCCAGGATCCGAAGGACCGCGGCAAGGCGTTCGGCGTGTTCGGCTCGATCGCCGGGGCCGGCAGCGCGGTGGGCCTGCTGCTGGGCGGGGCGCTGACCTCGTACCTGTCCTGGCGCTGGACGCTGTACGTCAACCTGGTTTTCGCCGGGCTCGCACTGGTCGGCGCTGCCGTGCTACTGCGGCGGGAGCCGGCCCGCGGCGGCCAGCGGCTGGACCTGCCCGGCGCCGTCCTGGTCGCCGGCGGGATGTTCTGCCTGGTCTACGGGCTCGGCAATGCCGCCACGCACGGCTGGCACACGCCGTCGACCTGGGGCTTCCTGGTCGCCGGCGTCGCCGGGCTGGCCGCGTTCGCCGCCTGGCAGACGCGCGCGAAGGACCCGCTGCTGCCGCCCCGGGTGGTGCTGGACCGCAACCGCGGCGGCGCCTACCTGGCGATGCTGATCGCCAGCGCCGGCATGTTCGGGATCTTCCTGTTCGTCACCTACTACCTGCAGACCACCCTCGGGTACTCGCCGGTCGTCACCGGCTTGGCGTACCTGCCGATGGTTGCCACGCTGATGGTCACCGGCATCACCGGGCAGATCGTGCTGATGCCACGGACCGGCCCCAAACCGCTGATCGCGCTCGGCATGCTGATCGCGGCGGCTGGCATGGTGTGGCTGACCGGGATCGGTGTCCGTTCCGGGTACGCCCCGGCCATCGTCGGGCCGCTGGTGGTGACCGCGCTCGGCCTCGGGCTGGTGATCGCGCCAGCGGTGAACACCGGCACCTACGGCGTCGCGCCCCACGACGCGGGCGTGGCGTCGGCGACGGTCAGCGTCGGCCAGCAGCTCGGCGGGTCGATCGGCACTGCGCTGCTGAATACGCTGGTGGCCAGTGCCACCGCGAGCTTCCTGGCGTCCCACTTGAACCCCCGCACCGTCGTCGGCGGCCATCCCAGTCCGGCGCTCGTCCAACAGTCGCTCGTGCACGGCTACATCGCCGGGTTCTGGTGGACGGCGGCCATCTTCGCGTTCGGCGCCGTGGTGTGCGGGACGCTGCTGCGGCGCGGGCCGCTGTACCCGCTACCGGCGCGCGCCGCCGCTGCGCGCCCGGCCGTGGAACCGGCGGCGGTGCAGGCCGAAACCGCCATCCGCCCAGCGGAGTGACCGGCCGGGCTCTCGTGCCCATACCGCCACAGCAGGCGCAGACACCATCAATCCAGGGTGCAGCCTGCTCGCCGATGCTGTCGGTCCTCCCCGGGCTGTCGGGCGCCGCCGCCGTGATGCCGCCCGCTTATACGGCTGGAGGGCTCCCTCCAGCCAGTCCAGGCCGGTCGCAGGTAGCCGGCCTGTCGGCTGTCGGCCCGCGGCCGGTCCAGCACGGCGGCCGCGTGCCCCCGGTACAGCCGGACCGCCTCGCCGTCAACCGGCC
>JASHVM010000127.1:0-2544 GCA_030044595.1 Streptosporangiaceae bacterium | reverse complement strand
GACGCGCCCAGGCAGTGATGCGGCCCGGCACCGAAGGAGACGTGCTGGCGTGCGTTGGTCCGGTTGAGTTTGAGCTCGGCGGCGTCGGGCCCCCAGAAACCTTCGTCCCGGTTGGCCGAGCCCAGGCTAGCCATGACGAAGGCCCCGGCGGGGATGGTGACGCCGGAGATGCTAACCGGTTCCAGGGTGATCCGCCTGCTCGCCTGCACCGGGCTGTCGTAACGGAGCAGTTCCTCCACGGCATTGGCGATCAGGGCGGGATCATCTCGCAGCAGCGCGAGCTGGGCCGGGTGGCGCAGCAGCGCGAGGGTCCCGCCCGCGATGAGGTTGACCGTCGTCTCGTGTCCGGCGATGTACAGCAGCAGGGTCTGGGCGATCAGCTCCTCGTCGTCGAGCACGTCGCCGTCGTCCTCGGCGTTGATGAGCGCGGTCAGCAGGTCATCGGCGGGATTGGCGCGCTTCCACGCGATCATGTCGGCCGCTATCACGGTGAGCTCGCTGTCCGCGGCCGCGATGGCCGAGGCGACCGCCGGATCGGCGACGGGCTCCAGGGAGCGGACCACCGTGCCGGTCAGCTGCCTGATGCGCTCGTGGTCGGCCGGCGGCGTGCCGAGCATCTCCGCGATCACGGCGAACGGCAGCGGGAAGGCTAGGGCGTCGACGAGATCCACCCGGGCTTCTCGCCCCGCCGCGTCGAGCATGCCGTCGACCAGGCTGGTGATCCGCGGCCGCAGCGCCTGCACGGCCCGCGGCGTGAAGGCTTTCGAGACCAGCCGGCGCAGCCGGGTGTGATCTGGCGGGTCGCGGTCCAGCATGGACACGCCGCGGGGACGAGCGGCCTCCTCGCCGTACATCTGCTCGCGCCGCTCCAGGAGGGGGCTCGCAGCGATGTTGCGGTCCTCGACAGACAGGCTCGCCCGCAGTAGCCAGGAGACCTCGTCATAGCAGGTGAGGAGCCAGAACCCGAACGGATGCTGATAGACCGGCGCCGCGGCGCGCAGCGCCGCGTACTGCGGGTAGGGATCGTCGGTGAAACCGGGCGCGAACGGGTCGAAGAGCGGCGGGGGCAGGGTCTGGGACATGTCAGGGCTCCTTCCCGGCCGTCAACCCATACGCTGCGATTGTCACATGCCGCCACTCATCCCGCGCAGGCGCCGACACCGCCTGGACGCCCTGGACGGTCACAAAAGGTGATGAAACCGCAGTTTCAGTGCACTCCAGGGTGCTGAAACCGCGGTTTCATGTCCTGCCTGCGGGCTTGCCGACCCGGGGTAATGAGCCCGTTTCGCTCGGAAGATAGCTCCCGACGAGCCGGTTACCGTCCAGCGAGGGAACCCAGCGCAGCGGGCCCGTTGCCGTTGCCGGCATGGTCCTGCTCGTGAGCAAAACGCATTCCCACATGTACACCTGTTCGTGGTTGGCCATTCTGACCGCTCGGATCACCGCCCGGGCAGCCGGCCGTAGGCGCCTGCCGATCCTGGCCATCATTTCCCGGGCGCCTTTCTGGAATGCGTGGTCCGCGCGAGCGCCTTGGCCCGGACGATGTCCGGGTCTCGCGGGTCCGGCGCGAGTGCCTCGAGCCACGGGCGTTCGCTCCGGGCCCTGCGTTGTCTAATACGGATTTGTTTCACCACTGACCTCCCCAGGGCCATTGATCACAAGGTCGGGTACATGGACGGCCGCCGTGGCCGCTGCGGGTAGAGGACACCCAGAAGTGGATGATCCGCATGTGGGTGCTGGCGAAATCGGAACGGCTTGACGGCGACAAGGAACTCGCAGGCCAGCGTTCCGATCAGGTCGGCGACGGCGGCTGGTCCCCATCCAGCGCGCACGTATCCGCTAAGCGCGGTTTGGATTCGCCTTCCTCATGCAGGTGCGTGCTCGTATACCCGCAGGCTAGGGCCACGCACTGGCGCTGGCCGCCGAGCGGCGGTACCTGTCGAGGAGTTCCATCTCGCTGACCATCGGTTTCTCCCTCGTATGCCGCCACCGCGGTCCGGTGACGGAAAGACCGACTATCGGTCTAACTTTGACAAACCGACCGTCGGTCTGTCGATTGAATTTGATGGCGGATCGAACCGGCGCGTAACGGGCGAATCGGGCCCGGCTGGCCGAGCAGGAAGCACGGAGGTGAGCTGGCTGCGCGAGCTGATGTTCAGCTTGGCGAAGACCTTCCGCAGGTGGTAGGCGACGGTAGCGGGGCTGAGGAACAGCTGCGCGGCGATCTCCGGATTGGACGCGCCGCTGCCCGCGAGGCGGGCGATCAGCGCCTCTTGCGT
The DNA here is from genome assembly GCA_030044595.1 of Streptosporangiaceae bacterium. GTDB lineage: Bacteria > Actinomycetota > Actinomycetes > Streptosporangiales > Streptosporangiaceae > Palsa-504. The sequence continues at coordinate 265 of JASHVM010000127.1, read as the reverse complement.
GGTGAGGTCGTCTCGCGGATCGGCGCGTTTGCGCGCAGACCCGCCGCTGGCGCGCAGCTCGACGCGCGCCCGCTCGGCGAACGCCGCGGCGCCCATCGAGGCGAAGGCCTCGTAGGCGCTGCGCAGCTGGTCCCGGGCCTCGCGGCTGCGTTTCCTGCGGCGCAGCCATTCACCGAAGAGCAGCTGGGCGCGGGCCGCTTCCAGGCGCAGTCCGTCCCGGCGGAGACGGTCGATGGCCTCGCGGTAGGAGCCGTCGGCCGCCTCG
>JASHVM010000126.1:0-10762 GCA_030044595.1 Streptosporangiaceae bacterium | reverse complement strand
CCCCACGTCCAGCACGATCCCCATCACGAACAGCACCACGCCGAAGTAGAACCCGAACTGGCCCCGCGACTGGATCATCTGCGGCACCCCCAGCCGCGGCCCCTGCACCGCGTGCAGCGCGGTCAGCACCCCGCCGATCACCGACCCGGCCACGATCGCGATGATCGCCCAGAACAAGTTCAGCCCCAGCAGCACCGCGAACGACCCCAGCACCACGCAGAAAAAGTTCGCGTTACACGCGTACCACAACCGCCACTGCTGCCCGACCGTGCCGTGCCGCTGATCATCCGGGATCGGCTGAATCGAGTAATTCTCGATCTCCGCCGCCCGCGGGCGGCTGGCAGCGGTCGCGGTCTCGTCGATCCGAGTCATGACATCATCCTTCTGCTTTCCGCGAGCACGGCCAGCGCCGCCTCTACACCATCCCCGACCCGCACCAGCGCACCCAGATCAGCCAGCGACCTGCCCAGCGCCGCCAGCCCCACGATCGGATGGAGTGCGCTCGCCGTGGGTCCCATGTGTCCGATCCGGACGAGATTCCCCGCGCCCTCACTGTCGGAGATCATCACGTCGTACCGTGCCCGGACGTGGTTACAAACGGCCTCCTGGTCGAGATCTGCGGGAAGCGCTATGGCTGTGACGCAGGTCGACATGATGGCCTCGCGGGCCGGCCACAGCCGCAGGCCCATCGCCTCGGCGCCGGCCCGGCACATGCGCGCCGCGGTCTCGTGCCGGGCGAATGCTGCCTCGCGCCCCTCCGCGAGCCACCGGTCGCAGCCGGCTTCGACGCCGTAAACGTCGCTGACCGACGGGGTATACGGGAACTGCCCCTTCCCGTGCCAGCGGTCGCGCCAGTCCAGCAGCGACAAGAACGAGTCGCGGGGAGCCACCGGATTGCGTTCGATGGCGGCCCAGGCCTGCGGGCTCACGGCTATGAGTGACATACCAGGCTGGGCGCCAAGGCACTTTTGCGCGGCGGCGACGCTTACGTCAAGCTGCCAGGCGTCCGGGTCGACGGGCATGCCACCGAATGAGGACACGCAGTCGACCAGCGTCAGGACACCATGGGCCCGCGCGATCGGGCCTATCCGGGAGCAGTCGTTGAGCGTGGCCGAAGGGGTCTCGGAGTGAACCACGCACAGCAGCTCAATCTCCGGGTGCGCGTCGAGGAACGCGGCGACCGCATCCGGGTCGACGACCTCGTGGTAGGGAACCTCGAGCTGGTGGACCTGAGCTCCGAAGCTCTCCAGCCAAAGGCCCATCCCGTGGCCGTAGACGCCGGAGGACAGATTCAGTACCGGCATGCCCGGGCGGACCAGCGAGCGCGCCGCAGCCTCGAGGCCGAGCATGGCCTCGCCCTGCAGCAGGATGATCTCTTGAGAAGTGCCGAAAACCTGGCCCACCTTGGTTTCCGTGCGACGGAAGGTCTCCAGGAACGTGGGATCGTAGTGGTGGGTCACGGGCTTGCTGAGCGCGGCCAGTACCGCGGGGTACACAGTCGTCGGCCCGCCCGCGAGTGTGAAATCCGGATCGCGCATGGCATGCTCCTCGTCTCGCAAGTGATCTGACGCCCCGGAGCGGGAAGCCCTTTACCGCGCCACGGGGCTGCACTTGCCACAGGCGGTGCCGGCAGCTAACGACGGCGGGAGGCGGTAACGCTGCTCGCCCGTCGTGTGCCTTACGTGTTAGATTTTGACTGTTGACTCTTCGCATCATACAAAGCAGCTTGATGCGGGCGCAATGGTACGACTGACGATAAGGTGATCACGTGGCTCCGGCGTTCGACAACCTCACACTGTGGGAGCGCGTCTATCGGCACCTGCGGCAGCAGATCCTGGAGGACCAGCTTCCCCCCGGGACCGAGCTGTCCGAGGTGGCGTTGTCGCGTGAGCTGGCGGTGAGCAGGGGACCGATCCGGGAGGCCATGGGCCGGCTGGCAGCCGAGGGGCTGGTGACCGTCCGGCCGCGCCGGGGCGCCGAGGTCCGTTCGCTCACCCCGCAGGAGCTCATCGATGCGTACCAGGTCCGGGAGGCGCTGGAAGTCATGGCCGTGCGCCTCGCGGTCCCGAAGACTACGCAGTCCGACCTGGAGCGCCTGGACGAGCTTGTCGACCGCATGGCCGAGTTCGCCAGGAAGGACCGGGTCGCCGAATTCTTCGCCGCGAACGTCGCGTTCCACGAGCTGCTCTGCCAGCTGAGCGGAAATAAGAAGCTGCAGGAGGTGCACCATCGGCTGGGCGGCGAGATCAGCCGCTTCCAGGCCCGGACGCTGGCCTTGCGGGGCAGCTTGAGCAGCTCGGTAGCCGAGCATCGCGCGATCTTGGCGGCGGTCCGGCTGGGGGACGCGGATAAGGCCTGCGAGCTGACGGCCGCGCACGTCCAGGTACCGGCGCAGCGGCTGCAAGAGTCCTTGGACCACGATGCCGCCGCGGCCTCATCAGATCCCGGCGAATTGCTCGAAGCGGGCAGCCTGGTCAGCTCCCCTTAGCCAGCACCCGACCGAGGGCACCTCCGGCCGGCCCGGGCTAGCGGCCCGCCCGCGCGTTGTCGTTCGCGGCCGAAGCCGCCGCCGACAGCGCCTGCCCGGAGAGGACCTGGACCAGATGCTCCAGGTACTGGGGCGAGCAGTCGCCGCCGTCGGTGAACGTACACTCCGAGGCGGCCTGCTGCGCACACTCGACGGTGCGGGCAGGGAATTCGGCCAGGCCCGCGCCGACCATGGTGTCGGCCGCCTGAACCGCCACCGGGCGGGGGACAGCAGATCCGACGGCAAGCCGCGCCTGCGTCACGACGCCGCCGGTCAGCTGCACGCTCGCGGCCACGGTCACCACCGGGCGCTCGTGCAGCTTCATGCGGACGTGGGCCATCCCGGTCCCGGCGGGCCGGGCCGGGAGTTCCACCGCGACGAGCACCTCCCCCGGCTCCAGCACGGTCTGATAAGGCCCTTGGAAGAATTCGCGTGCGCCGACGCGCCTGGTCTCGGCGCCTTTCTGACACAGCAGAAAGGCGCCGGCCGCGACAAGGAACGTCGCGGGGTCGGAGTGCGGATCGGCAAAGCAGAGATTGCCGCCGAGCGTCCCCGTGCACCGGACCCTGAGGTTGGCCACCTTGGACAGCATCGCGGCCATTTCCGGATAGCGCGCCCGGAGCCGTGTTGACGTCTCCAGCCCGTAGTGAGTGACCGCCGCGCCGATGCGCAGGCCATCGCCCTGCTCGGCTATTTCGCGCAGGCTGTCGATCCGTTTCAGGTCGACCAGGTGGGCGTAATCGGCAAGCCCCAGCTTCATGGCCAGGAGCAGCTCAGTGCCGCCGCAGTACATCGCGGCTTCGTCACCCAGGTCGATCATGACCCGGCTGGCCTCGCTGACCGAGCGCGGCCGGTGCAGGACGAACGGCGGCAGCTTCACGCGCTCACCAATTCCGCCTCCGGGGCATCTATAGACCCGACAAGACCTTGCGCACGGCGACCAGTCCGGCGGCGATCTCCGCGCGTTTCTCGGCCACCTGTTCCTCGGTATAGGCGTACATGCCACCGAGGGTCTTCATACCGAGCTGATTGCGCGCGGTCAGCTCGGTGATAATCTTCGGCACCTCAGCGGAGTCCGACAGGTCAGGGTTGAGGTAGGACGCCACGTTCTGGTAGATGTCAAGCCCGGCCATGTCCAGCAAGCGCATCGGCCCGATGACCGCGAGCTTGTAACCGATACCCCATTTAACGCAGGTATCCATATCGGACCGGGAGACGATTCCGCGCTCGACCAGCGACAGGCACTCGCGCAGGATCGCGTACAGGATCCTGTTCTCGACAAAGCCGGGAACCTCCCGCTCGACAACGGCTTCGTAGCCGAATGCCTCGATAGCGCCGACCACTTCGGCCCGGACATCCGGATCGGTCAGCTCGCCGGGTACCACCTCGATCATGGGTATGAGGTGCGGCGGGTTGGACCAGTGCATGCCGATGACACGCCCGGGGTGCCGCAGGTCCCTGGCAATCTCGGTAACCGGGATGCCGGACGTGTTGGTGGCCAGGATGGCGTCCGCCGCTGAATACTCCTCGAGCTGGGCGAAGACCTGCCGCTTGAGCTCGATTCGCTCGGGCACCGCCTCGAGCACCATGGCCGCTCCGGACACCGCGGCGCTCAGCTCCGGCTCGAAGGAGACCGAGCCGCCCGGGCTCGACGGCGCGCCGACGCGGTCGAGGACCTGCGACGCCAGCTCGGCAGCTCCCTTGGCGCGTTCCAGCACCTCCGCGCTGATATCGGTCAGCCGCACGGCCGAGCCCGACCGCGCGAGCACCGCAGCCATGCCAGGACCCATGGTCCCGGCGCCGACGACCGCCGACACTGCTGGAATCGTCATCGTCCCATCTCCGTTGTCTCGCCCGACAGTTCCTGGATCCGCCGCCAGACCCGCTCCGGCGTCAGCGGCAATTCGCGCATCGGCACGCCGGCATCGGCCAGCGCGTTGACGATGGCCGCGGGGACGGCCGCCAGGGCTCCCTCCCCGCACCCCTTGGCCCCGAACGGCCCGGGGCCGTCGGCGTTCTCAACGATCGTGCAGGTCATAGACGTCGGCATGTCCTCAAAAGAGGGAACGCGGTAGTCCAGCAGGGTGTCGTTGAGCAAGACGCCGTCGGCGGTGAAGCACATCTCCTCGAACAGCGCATTCCCGATCCCCTGCAAGGTCGCGCCTTCGTCCTGGCGCTCGATGAGCTGCGGGTTGATAGCCGTGCCGACGTCCGCGACGCTTGACGTCCTCCGCACGCGCACCACGCCGGTCGCGGGGTCGACTTGCACGTCGGCTCCGGCTACGCATACCTCCCAGAAAACCGGGCCTTCCGCGTACGAGCCGCTTCCGCCTTCCGGCTGCACCCGGCCGTGACCGGCAAGCTCGCCGCCGGTGAAGCCGAATCGCGCCCGGATGAGCTCCTGATGGGTTACCGACCGGCCGCCGCTGGCGATGGCACCGGACTCGATCCGCAGCATCGACGGCGCGGACTCCAGCACCATCGAGGCCGTCTCCAGCAGGGCGTCGAGGACCTCGTTCGCCGCCCGCTGCACCGCGGCCCCGGCCACCGTGGTGGACCTGCTCGCACCGGTCGACCGGTCATACGGCGTATACCGGGTGTCCGTCCCGCGGACGGTGACGCGTTCCACGGGCGCTCCCAGCACCTCCGCCGCGATCTGCGCCATTACCGTGCGAGCCCCCTGGCCAAGCTCGGTGGTTCCGACCAGAACGCTCACGCCGCCGTCCGGGCCCATCCGCACGGTGGCGGTCGAGACCGGATGAGCGCCCGCGGCGAGCAGCCCGACGGAGATACCGCGCCCGCACCAGGCAGGCCGCGCATCGTCCCAGCCGATCGCCGCGGCGGCCTTCTCCACGTCGCCCACCAGGTCAGCGTCCAAGGGCTTGCCGCCGGGCCGGACCTCTTCGCCGCGGCGGAGCAGGTTGATCCGGCGTATCTCGAGCGGGTCGATGGCCAGCCGCCGGGCCACCTCGTCAACCTGCGATTCGCCGATCCACTGCAGGTGCGTAGCGCCGAATGCCCGGTACGATCCGGCCGGGCTGGTGTTGGTATAGACGCAGTTGGCCCCCACCCGGACCGCCTGCCAGCGGTACGGCCCGGGTGCGGCGTCACCCGCGGTCGCCGTCACCCGCGGGCCGTTGTCGGCGTACGCGCCGGTATCGAGCCAGACCTCGGCCTCCCGGCCGAGCAGCGTGCCGTCCGCGGCGGCGGCGGTCCGCATCGTGCACCTCATGTTGTGCCGCCGGGTGGTGACCATCGACTCGGCCACCGCGTTCAGGATCCGGACCGGGCGGCCCGCCTGGCGCGCGATGGCCACCGCGATGGGTTCCATCTTGGTGTAGGACTTGCTGCCGAACCCGCCGCCCAGGAACGGCACGATCAGCTGGACGGCGTCCAGCGGAAGCCCGAACAACTCGGCAATCTCCTGCCGGACCAAGAACGGGTGCTGGCAGGACGACCAGAGCGTGATCTCATCACCCCGGTACTGCGCGATCGTGGTATGTGTCTCCATCGAGTACTGGTAGACGGCGGGGAACTGATACTCCCCGGTGACGATCACCGCCGCCGCGTCGAAGGCCCGGTCCAGATTGCCGCGCTCGAAGGTATAGCGATAGCAGACGTTGCCGTCGCGGTCCGGCAGCCTGCCCAGCCCGTGCGCTGATCCGGGGCGGAGCGGCCCGTCGTGCACTTCGGGCGCGTCCGCGGCCAGGGCGGCGGCCAGCGACGTGGCCGCCGGCAGCGGGCCGTAATCGACGTCGATCTTGATGGCGGCGAGATCGGCGGCAGCCTGGGTTTCGGCAGCGACCACGGCGATCGGCTCGCCCACGAAGCGCACCCGGTCGATGGCCACTATCGGGCGGTCACGCAGCGCGTGGCCGTAGAAGGGATCGAGATCGGCCAGGTCAGCGCCGGTGAGGATGGCGTGGACCCCGCCGACCTGCGCCGCCGCCGAGGTATCGACCGCGAGTAGCCGCGCGTGGGCCACCGTGCTCCGCAGGACCGCGCCGTAGAGCATGCCCGGAACGTGGATGTCCCCGGTGAACTCCGCCTGCCCCGCCAGCTTGAGCGGCCCGTCCGCCCGGGGCACGCTTCGCCCGACGGCCGCCGCGGAGCCGCGTACCGGCGTCGCCGCCGTGGTCCCGCCGCTCATATCTGCTGGTCTTCGCCGGGCTCGCGGAGGATCTCGGTGACCGCGTCCAGGATCGACCGGTAGCCGGTGCACCGGCACAAGTTCCCGCTCATCGCCCGGCTGATCTGCTCGGGGGATCGAGCCAGACCGCGGCCGGCCAGCGCCTTGGCCGTCAGGATCATGCCCGCGGTGCAAAAACCGCACTGCACGGCCGCGTGACGCATGAACGCGTCGGCCGCAGCGCGGTGGAAGGCCGTTCCCACCAGCCCGTCCACGGTCTCCACCTGACGGCCGTCGATATCGCAGGCCAGAAAGCAGCAGGAGCTGACGGGAGCGCCGTCGACCAGGACCGTGCACGCGCCGCAGACCTGCACCTCGCAGGACTGCTTCACGCTCGTCAGCCCCAGGTCCCCGCGCAGGAAGTCGAGCAGCAGCTGGCAAGGCTCGACCGCCCCCTCGAACCGCTTGCCGTTGATGACCGCCGTGATGCGCTCGGTCACAGCTGGGCTCCGCGAGAGGTGCCGCACTCGCGGCCCCACGCCAGCCAGTATTCCTCGACGAACTCTTCCCGGTATTTCGCCGCGGACAACTCCGACGCAACCTCGCGCGGTATCGGCACCGGGTCGCCGAAGACCCGGGAGACGAACTGCAGCCGGGCGGCGCGCTCGAGCGTCAAAGCGGCCAGCACGGCCCAGCGGATGTCTTCGCCGACGACGAGGATCCCGTGGTTACGCAGCAGCACCGCCCGGCTGTCGCCGAGAGCTCGCACCACGTCCCTGGCATCGGCAGGGGTCGTCACCAGGCCGGCGGTGCCATCGAAAACCGGAACGCCCTGCGGGAACAGCAGCCCGTCGTGCGACAGGGTCTCCAGCCCCTGCTTGGTCGCACCCAGCGCGATCGAGTACAGCGGATGAGTGTGGATGACCGCGCCGACATCCGGGCGGGCACAGTAAACCTCGGTGTGCATGACGGTCTCCAGGTGGGCACCGGGCGTGAGGTACCCGTCCTCCTCATCCAGGGATACCGTCATCACGTCCTGGGCCAGCACCTCGTGCAGGGCCTTGCCCTTCCGCTTGATGTAGACCGTGTTGCCTTCCCGGCCTCGGATGCTCGCGTGACCCAGCGTGAGGTCCTCGTGCCCGTGCCGGGCCAGGATCCGGCACGCCAGCGCCACCGCCTCGGCCTCACCCGCCGACAGGTGCGCGCTGGCCTGTTCTTGGGCTATCTCGGCTCCGCCCTGGTCGATCACCGGCGTGGCTCTCGGTGCTCTGTGCGCGGGTAATCCGGGGAAGGGAAGGAGAAGACCATCACCAGGTCTTCGGCGGAGTCGTTGACCACCGTGTGCCAGACTTCGGCCGGAATGAACATCGCCTGGCCGGCCTGCACTGCCATCTCGCCGTGCTGCAGCCTGATCGCGCCGCTGCCGCTGACGACGAACGCCAGTTCCTCGACCGCGTGGGAAAGATCGTCCGTCGTCATGCCCGGCTTGAATACCGAGTAGCCCATCGTCGAGCGATTGCCCGTGACCGTGCGCTCGCTGACCAGCACCCGGGACCAGCTGCCCTGCGGCAGGGCGACGGGATCGACGTCATCCAGCGTGATGACCCGCGTTGGGCTCACAGCTGCCAGATCCCGTCTTTGACGACATACTCGCCAGTATCCAGGATCTGGAGCGACACGTTGTGGCACACCCCGTCCAGGTGCAGGGCGCTCTTGTTCTGGCCGCCCGGGTAGCAGTTCTGGTTATCGCCCAGGGCGAAGTGAACCGTTCCCTTCCGGCCCTTCTCCGAGGGCGACCCCAGCGGGGCGAAGTCACTCGTGCCGAAGGCGAACTCGGCCACGACATCGGTCCCGCTGACCCCCGAGATCACGTCCCGGAGCCGCCGTGCCTCTTCCCGGCCTTCGATAGCGCGGTACCGGCCGCCCTCGACATGCCAGGTGATGGGGTATTCGACGTGACCGGGAACGCCGATGCCGAGCATGTTGCCGTCGACGACGATGACGCCGTTCGTCTGGTCCTCGACGGCGGCGTAGGCCACCTCGCCCCACAGCGGGGCCGGGCCCATCATCGCGCCGGGTTTCTTGACCGGCACGACCTCCAAGGCAGGCCTGCGCTCGATGCTCACCTCGACGTCGGTTCCGGCCGGCGAGGTTACCCGGACCCGCTTCCTGCCCTCCAGCAAGGCGATCGCCGCCTGGGCATTGCCGATCGTGCGCTCGATGTCTGCCACGGAAATCGGCCAGCGGCCGAAGCCTTCCTCGATCGAGCCGATCCGGACATTGTTGGCCACCGATTCCTTGACCGCCGGCACGTGCGCGAACCGGTTCGCCCATTCCAGGTTGGTCATGATGATGATCTGATCTGACGTGACCATCGCCCGATGGAGGTTGCGCGGAGGCACCATGGGGAAGAGCGTGTCCTGCAGTGCCCGGCGGACCTGCTCGCCGTTATTGGCGACAATCGGCCAGCCGCCCCGCTCGGACACCACCGACGCGACCATGTCCGCTTCGTCTTTCCGGCGGTCGTCGGTGATGATCGTGACGACGTCTCCCTCTTTCACCTCGAAGCAGACATCGACCACCAGCTCGGCCGACTTGCGCATCTGCGCTTCGGTACGCGGTTCATCTGCCATGACCGGGACCTTCCTCACTAACTGCCGGGTGCATTGTCCTTATGGGCTGCCCGCTACCTGCCCAGCGGGCCGGAGAGCAGGAAGCACTTCTTTTGCAAAACGTTCGACCTGGCTGAACTGGTCCAGGTCCCCGAATCGGCAGATGAAATAATCGACACCAGCGTCCTGGAACCGCTTGAACCACCGCGTGACGGTATCCGGATTGCCCGCGGGACCCCAGTTAGCGAGGTTCACCGACTTGCTCAGCTCGGGGTAATAGCAAGATATGTACTCGCCGAAAGCCTCGGCAGCCCGGCTTTCCGAATCGCTGATGTTCATCGTCACCTGATAGGAGACGGTATAGCGGGAGAAATCCTCGCCGAGTTCGGCTGCGGACTTCCTGAGCTGGCTGATCTGCTCGGATACCTCTTCGGGATGCTCGGCCCGGCAGCACGTCATCCATCCGTCACCGTAACGGATGACCCGGGCACACGATCTTTCCAGGCGGCGCCTGGCCACATCGCGGCTGAGGTCGCCGGTAAGCCGGATGTTGGAAACCACCCAGATCGGCACGTGCTGCTGGAGCGGGGTCAGCGGCGCCATCTCCGTGCCGGAATAGAACGAGACGTCGTCGAACGCGTAATACCGGCCATGATGCGTAACCGACCCTTCCGCCCACAAGGAGCGCAGGACCGCGAGCCCCTCCTCGAAGATCGCGGCTCGGTCCCGGAAATCGAGCCCGAGAGCCGCAAATTCCCTTTGCACTCCCGACTCGGGATTCCCCATGCAGGCACCGAGTATCGTCCGTCCGCCGCTGAGGTGATCGAGGGTAGCCCACTCCAACGCGAGATACAGGGGGTTACGGGTGGAGGTGACCAGGCATGCGGTGCCGAGCTTGACCGCCGAGGTGCGCTGGGAGAGCGCCGACAGCAGGCTCAACGGCTCGAATCTGGGCTTAGAGAAGAGGCTGTCCCCGACCCAGACCGAATCGAATCCGCGCGCTTCGGCCAGGACACCCAAATCAAGGACATCGGAAAGCGAGTAGCCGGAGGTAATCAGCGGTTCACGGTTGTTGAGATTGACGCCGAATTTCACACTGAGGCCTTTCGCCTGCCTATCGCGCCCGGTTTTCCGGGATGCCCAGGCGCAACGGTCGCCGAGTAACCAGCGTATGTATGTCAACGGGCAAGTGTCAACTGACGACTGATGACCTGCATCACTAAGCACCAGGTCAGGCCGCTGGGCAGACTTCCTTCTCGCGGCATCTGCCCCGGCGGCCGCGCATGGAGGGGATCGTTCGCGATGAAGTGGGCCGGCTGGCGCCACCTCCAGCATAAGAGCATTCCCGTCTCGGCAGGAGGGCACGTTATGATCTGCCGCAATCCAGAGCATTTCTGCTGGCCAGTGGAACGCCGCTCGGGCCGGCCGGTACGCAGGCAACCGCGGCGCGGCCCTGGCGGCGCGGACGCGAGCTGCCGCTGCACCTGCACCGCG
>JASHVM010000125.1:0-3792 GCA_030044595.1 Streptosporangiaceae bacterium | reverse complement strand
TATCAGCACGAAGCTCGCGGTGCCGACAGGGCTATCACGGGCGCGATCGACGCTCATATCGAAGCCGAGCGGGAGCGGGAGCGGGACGGGCGCCGATGACGTCTGATGCGGGATGGTTGCGTCAGTCGGTTAATGGCACGCTAATGGCACGCGGGACGTGTGAGTGCTTCGCGAGTCGGCAGTGCACGGTTGATGTTACGTCTCTGACCTGGGCTTACATATCAGAGCGGGCGACGGGAATCGAACCCGCATGGCCAGCTTGGAAGGCTGGGGCTCTGCCATTGAGCTACGCCCGCAACAGCCGCGCCGGTAAGAAACCCGGTGCGAACCCGGTGGGAAGTCAGCACAGAGCAGCTACCAAGCGGCCGTCACCGGGTAGCGTACCGTCTCCGGCCGCGTCAGCGTCCGCCAGCGCCGACCAGCGAGGCCCGCAACGAGAAGATCAGCGGAACCCGGGGCCGTCCCGGGGGAAACCGGTAGGTCCCGTCGTCCTGCCGCTGCAGCGATTCAAAACGCCCGAACACGTCGAAGTCGTACTCGTGCAGGAAGTCAATCCGCAGCCCGGCATCGACCAGCGCCGTGATCACCTCGCCGATACCGTGCTGGAACTCCACGCTCCGAGTGTGCTCCAGCGCCGGCCCGTCCGTATAGCTGAAGGGATAGTCCTCCACCTGGGGTCCGGAGTCGAAATAGTCGCGGGCGACCACGACGCCGGATTCGTCGTCGAGCACCTGGGCGAACGGATGCCCCTCGACCAGGTACACGAACCCGCCCGGCCCCAGCAGGCTCGCCACCACCTGTGCCCAGCGCGGGATGTCCGGCAGCCAGACCAGCGCGCCGATGCCGGTGTACACGATGTCGAACCGCCGCCCGCCGAACGCGGCCACCGCGTCGTACACGTCCGAGACGACGAATGACGCGTCGATGCCGAGCTCAGCGGCGAGCGCCGAGGCGGCCTCGATGGCCGGCGCGGAGAAATCCAGCCCGCTGACCAGCGCCCCGCGCCGCGCCCAGGAGAGCGTGTCCAGGCCGATGTGGCACTGCAGGTGCACCAGCCGTCGGCCGGCGACATCACCGGCCTCGGCCGCCTCGAACGGCCTGAGCGTGTCGGCTCCAGCCCGGAAGCCGGCCAGGTCGTAGAAGGAGCTGGCGAGGTGAACGGGTACCCGGTCGTCCCAGTTCGCACGGTTCAGCGCCTGCCAGTCGACCGGCTCGCCGCCCTCCACCCGAGCAGCGTACCGAACACCCGTCCCCGCACCGCCGGCCAAGGCGCTCGCCGCCCGCGGGATGGCCCGCGACCCGCAGTGGCATAGTGATCGTTACGAGCGCGTACGCACCGCAAAGGAGACAGGCAACCGATGGCCGCAGCAGCGCAGGCACCAGCGCAGATAGGCGTCACCGGGCTCGGCGTGATGGGCCGCAACCTGGCCCGTAACTTCGCCCGCCACGGGTACGCCGTGGCCTTGCATAACCGAACGAGCTCACGCACCACCGACGTCATCAGCCAGTTCGGTCACGAGGGCCCGTTCGTCCCGGCGCCGACCGCCGAAGAGTTCGTCGCGTCGCTGGAGCGCCCGCGACGCGTCCTCATCATGGTCAACGCCGGCTACGCCACTGACGCTGTGATCAACGAGTTCGCGCCGCTGCTGGAGCGGGGGGACATGCTCATCGACGGCGGCAACGCCCACTTCCACGACACTCGGCGCCGCGAGGCGAAGCTTCGCGAGCAAGGGCTCCACTTCGTCGGCATGGGCGTCTCCGGCGGCGAGGAGGGCGCGCTGCACGGCCCCTCGATCATGCCCGGCGGCTCGAACGAGTCCTACCAGGCACTCGGCCCGATGCTGGAGACGATCAGCGCGCACGTCGATGGCGTCCCGTGCTGTACGCACATCGGCCCGGACGGGGCGGGCCACTTTGTCAAGATGGTGCACAACGGCATCGAGTACGCCGACATGCAGCTCATCGCGGAAGCCTACGACCTGCTCAGGCACGGCCTCGGTTTCGAGCCCGCGCAGATCGCCGACACCTTCCGCACCTGGAACACGGGCCGGCTGAACTCCTACCTCATCGAGATCACCGCCGAAGTGCTCGCGCACTCCGACACCGCGACCGGGCAGCCGTTCGTCGACATCGTGCTCGACCAGGCCGAGCAGAAAGGCACCGGCCGCTGGACCGTCCAGGACGCGCTCGACCTGGGCGTCCCGGTCAGCGGAATCGCCGAGGCGGTCTTCGCCCGGTCGCTGTCCGGGCACGCGGACCTGCGCGCCGCCGCCCGGCACCTGCCCGGCCCGCGACGGCCGTCAGATCAGGGCTCCGGGCCGGCCGAGTTCGCCGGCCAGGTCGAGCAGGCCCTGTACGCGTCCAAGCTGGTCTCCTACGCGCAGGGCTGGAACATGATTGACGTTGGCAGCCGCGAATACGACTGGAACATCGACCTGGGCCAGATGGCGACCATCTGGCGCGGCGGCTGCATCATCAGGGCCAAGTTCCTCGACCGCATCCGAGCCGCCTACCAGGCCAACCCCGAACTTCCCACGCTGCTGGCCGACGAGGAGTTCGGCAAGGACCTCGCCGACGCCCAGGATGCCTGGCGGAACGTGCTCGCCACCGCCGTCCGCCTCGGCGTCCCCGCGCCCGGCTTCTCCGCCGCCCTGTCCTATTACGACGCGCTGCGCGCCGATCGCCTGCCCGCCGCGCTCATTCAGGGCCTGCGCGACTTCTTCGGCGCGCACACCTATCGCCGCACCGACCGCCCCGGCACCTTCCATACCCTCTGGGCCGAGGACCGCTCCGAGGTAACCCGTTAAACCCTTTTATCCCGAACGGCCGGTGGTGCTTGCCTCGCAGCCGGCCGCCCCGATCCCACCCACACCGTTCGTCCCGCCAGCCTCGCCTGAGGTGCCGCCGAATCGTCGTGGACAGTTACGCCGGAAATACGCGGGGTAACTGTCCACGATCACGCGCGTCACCCCGGACGGCCCGCCGTCCTTGACATCTCAGGGCAAGTCCTTAACTGTGTCACTGATCACGATGACCTCACAGGACGGCGGTGTACTCATGACTACCTGCAGCGGAGTGGCCGCGACCGGGTGCGCGAAGGCATGACGCAGACATCGCCCGACGAGGTCCCTTCCCGGCACATCGTCCGCCGGGCCGCCGAGGCCCGGTTCGCCGGCCCGCCCCGGTGGGCGCCCGCGGCCGGTGGTTTCCGGCGCTGGGCGGCCGTCGGCGAGCCAACCGGCGCGCAGGCCGGCGCGGTGCACACCGGGTTCGGGGTCTGCGAGCTCGAGCCGGGCGCGAGGCTGCCGGGGCACGTGCACTCGTTCGAGCAGTCCTTCTTCATGCTCGAGGGCGAGGTGGTGCTCAGCACGCCCGAGGGCTCGTTCCGGCTCAGCCCGGACGACTACGGGCTGGTGCCGGTGGGCGTGCCCCATGCCTGGCGCAACGACGGCGACCGCCCGGCGCGGTGGGCGGACATGCAGGCGCCGCAGCCCCGGTCGCGCCACCGCGGCGACACGCTGCGGGTTGACCTGGCGCACGAACCACCGGCCGTTCGGGCCAATCTGAAAGATCCGCGGACGCGGTCGCTGGGGCATATCGCGGCGGCCAGCATGAGCGGGCCATCGCCCGACGAGGTCAGCATGCGGACGGCCCGCCTGGTGTACAGCGGGATCACGGTGAAGATGATGGTGGACACCGACCTGGGAGCGCAGCTGCAGACGATGTTCATGGTGCAATACGAGGCTGACGGGGTCGCCGGGGCGCACGATCATCCGTTCGAGGAGACCTACC
>JASHVM010000124.1:0-9455 GCA_030044595.1 Streptosporangiaceae bacterium | reverse complement strand
GCCGCCGAGGACGCGGCGGAGCTCGCTGATGAGCTACAAGCCGTAACCAGCAAGGCGGCGCCGGCGACCGCGGCCCAGACCGCAGCCTGCCCGGCTCTTCGCGAATCCGAGGTCCACACGGATTTCCACCCCTTCAACAGCCTTAGCAACTTCAAGCCAAGTCACCTCTACGACGCCGGGCGCGCCGCCACGGTTGGGTCAAGCCTGATGGAAGGGTGTCACCGGGCTAGCCGAAGCACTTGCCCTCGCCCCGGTACGTGGGCACCGCCGTGACCTGGTCGTCATGGGCGATGTAGTACTCGTTGAAGCGCTCCGCGAGCTCGCCGGCCTTGGCGTGACGCAGCCAGACGCGGTCGCCGGGCTTCAGCCTGTCCGCCGCAGTGCCGCGTACCGGCGTCTGGACCTCGCCGGCGCCCTCGATGCCGGTAAGGGTGAGGCCGGGCGGCAGGTACGGGCTCGGCAGCCGGTCCCGCGTGCCGGTGCCGGAGGCTACGTAGCCGCCGGCGAACAGCGTCGCGATGCCCGGCCCCGGTCGCCTGACCACGGGCAGCGCGAACATCAACGCGGGCGCCGGGGTGAAACGCCGGTACGCATCGAACAGCGTCGCGCCGACCAGCCCGGAGCCCGCCGTCAGCTCGGTCACCGACGCGTCACCCGCGGTCGATTCCAGGCTCCCCGTGCCGCCGCCATTGACGAACTCCAGGCTGGTCAGGGCCTGGATCCTGGTTATGGCCTCGGCGCGGCGTCGATTGAGCTCCCTGGCCGAGCGGTCCTGGATCGCCCTGATCAGCTGCGCCCTGACGGGCCGCCCGGGCGGAGCGTCGCCCAGGCCCGCGATCTGGCCCTCGTAGCCCATCACCCCCACGAGGCCGAAGCCCGCCCGCCTGGTGATGGTCAGGGCGAAGTCCACGGCCTGCTCCGGCGTGTACAGCGGGGAGCGCCGGCTGCCGACGTGGATCAGGGGCTGGCCGGCCAGCGGGCGCCACGACACGTCGAGCTCCAGGCAGACGCGGATCTCCGGATGGCCGGCGCCGAGAACCCGGTCGACCAGGTCCAGGTGCGCGGGTGAATCGACCATGATCGTGACCTGGCGCCTGGCCCGGTCATCCGCGGCCAGGGCCTGGACGGCCTTCCTGTCCACGGTGGGGTAGGCGACCAGCAGGTCGTCGCTGATGCCCGTGGCGTGCAGCCACAGCGCTTCGGGCAGCGAATAGCACATCAGACCCTGGTAACCGGGCTTGGCCAGGGCGCGCTCGATCAGGTACCGGCACCTGACCGACTTAGTGGCCACCCGGATCGGGCGATCGGCGGCGCGGCGCGTCATATCGGCGGCGTTCCGGTCGAACGCGTCCAGGTCGACCAGGGCGAGCGGCGGGTCAATCTCCGCGGTGAGGCGGTCATACCGGGATCGCAAGATATCGGCCGGCTCCCGGCGCGGCTGCGCGGTGCGGTCGGCGAGCCTGCCCGCCTGGTCGACTGACATGCTCGCACAGTAGACCGTGGCCGGTGAAATATGAATACTGTCCGGTCATGCAGTACTCTCCCGGCCGCCGCGGCGGCGCCCGCCTTACCGGCCGCGGGCGCGGCCCGGCCCCGGCTGACCGCCGTGAGTGGCGGAACTGGGCCGGCACCGCGACGGCGACTCCCGCGCGCTGGTGCCAGCCGCGAAACGAGGCCGAGATCTCGGCCGCCGTCAAGGACGCGGCCGCCGCCCGGCTCCAGGTGCGGGCGCTCGGCAGCGGGCATTCCTTCACCCCGGTCGCGGCGACCGAGGGCTTGGCGCTCGACCTGTCCGGCTGGACCGGGATCGTGGCCGCGGACACACGGACCGGTATGGTCACCGTGCGGTCCGGGACCACGCTGCGGGAGCTCAACGCCGCGCTCGGCGGGCTCGGGCTGGCCATGTCCAACCTGGGCGACATCGACGCGCAGACGCTCGCCGGCGCCCTGTCCACCGGAACGCACGGCACCGGCGCCCGGCTGGGCGGGCTCGCCACCCAGGTCGAGGCGCTCGACCTGGTCCTGGCCGACGGTTCGCTGGTGACCTGCTCGGCCACGACGCGGCCCGAGCTTTTCGCGGCGGCGCGCGTCGGCCTGGGCGCGCTCGGGGTGATCACGACCGTGACCCTGCGCTGCGTGCCGTCGTTCGCGCTGGCGGCGGACGAGCGTCCGGTCCCGGTCGACGAGGTCATCGAGCAGTTCGACTCGCTGGCGGCGGCCAACGATCACTTCGAGTTCTACTGGTTCCCGTACGGCCGCAACGCGCTGGTCAAGCGGAACAACCGGGTTGCGACCGCCGGCCAGGCCCCGGCGGCGATGCCGGGGTGGCGGAGGTTCTGGGAGTTCGACGTGATGGAGAACGCCGGCTTCGGGGCGCTGTGCCGGATCGGCCGCGCGGCGCCCCGGCTCGTCCCGGCGCTCAACAGGTTCTCCTCGGCCGCGCTGTCCACGCGGTCCTATACCGACGTGTGCCACCGGGTGTTCGTGACCCCGCGGCGGGTCAGGTTCGTCGAATCCGAGTACGCCGTTCCACGTGAATCAGTGACCGGCGTGCTCGCCGAACTGCGCCGAGCCGTGCCGCGGCTGGCCGACCCCGTCATGTTCCCGGTCGAGGTGCGGGTGGCTGCCGCCGACGACGTCTGGCTGTCCACCGGCTACGGCCGGGACACCGGGTACATCGCGATCCACCAGTACGCCGGGCTGCCCTACCGGGCGTACTTCGAGGCGTTCGAGTCGATCGTGGCGGGCGTGGCAGGCAGGCCGCACTGGGGCAAGCTGCATTCCCTGGACGCCGAGCGCCTCCGCCCGCTCTACCCTCGCTTCGACGACTTCCGCCGCGTCCGCGCCGAAGTCGACCCGGAGGCCAGGTTCGGCAATGCCTACCTGACCCGCGTCCTCGGCCAAAACAGGCGAGATACCGCGCGGTTACGGCGCGGCGTCTACACCTTTACCGGCATGTCGGTGAATCATTACCAACTGATGACGGGTTCTCCGGTGCCGAACCGCGCTTAGCGGCTCGCCCGTAGACCGGGATAGTGGCCAGTGCTCGCGGCCGCCAGGAAAGATCATGGCCTGCCGATCATCGCTGCTTTGATCGTCGGCTCACTGATCACCGCCTTCTTTCGCCGATGGCGGCCGCGGCACTGGTCCGGGCAGGCGGTCACGTCGCTGGCGTGACCGGGAAAGGCACCGATTTCGTGCGGGAAGACAGGTGACCGGATGACGGCGGGGCAATCTGATTTCACCCAGACTCACGCCTCCGCGGCGGGCGCACCAGACGCCGGTCCGGCGGCGGACGGCTTTCCGGCTGGCGCGCGAACAGGGCGATCGGACAGGGAACGGCATCGGTACGCGTGGCTATACGACGACGATGACATCTGGGGCGCTGACCGCGTCGATTGCGTCCCGCCGGTGATCGACGGCGATGACTGGCGCGCGCCCAGGGTCTGAGCGGGCGGCGAACGGCGCGGCGGTGCGCTTGTCGGGCAGTTCCGGGAAAGTGG
Source organism: Streptosporangiaceae bacterium (assembly GCA_030044595.1). Classification (GTDB taxonomy): domain Bacteria; phylum Actinomycetota; class Actinomycetes; order Streptosporangiales; family Streptosporangiaceae; genus Palsa-504. The sequence goes on along the minus strand of JASHVM010000124.1, from coordinate 5,952 downwards.
CGAGGGACGCCGTGATGTTAGCTTGGCAGGAACTGAGCCGGCTTGACGCGTACCGGATTACCGAAATCCCGCGCCGGCCGGACGGCGGGGAGACGGAAACACCGCGGCACCAGCCGGACGACCCCGGCCGGACACAGCGGCTCGCCGCCTTGGTCGCGGCGTACCACGCGGGCGTCGGATGCCAGGGCAGCAGCCCGGGAGCCCTGGCCGTCGGCTGGGTGCGGCACGCCGCCGGCGGCCCGGTCCAGCTTCTCGTGGCCGGCCGCGGCCTGGTCGGCAGCGACGAGAGCCGGGAAGTCTTCCTGACCTTGCCTGGCGGCGCGAGAGCCCGGCCGCTGCCGCACGGCACGCTGGGCACGTTGCTGTCGCGGTTGCCGTGCTGGCGCGCGATCGGCGGGATCAGCGACGGGCTGCTGCCAGATCACCAGCGCCGTACCGCGGAGCGGCCTCCGCCATCGCTGGAGGAATGCCTGCTGGCCTCGTGGCCGGGTCCGTTTGGCTGGCTGCTTCTCGCCGAGCCCCTGGGAGCAGCCGAGATTGAGGCAATGGCGGATGAGGTGGCTGGGCGCGAGCAGCTGTCGGCGGGCAATTCAGACAGGTTCCCCGAACGGGCCGTGGTGGCTCGCCGGCTTCATCTGCGGCACGCCGAGCTGCGAAAGAGCACGTCAACCGGCCTCTGGCGGGTACGGCTGGCGGCCGGGGGCGGCGATCCGGGCGCCGCGTCGCGCGTGGCCGGACTGGTCTGCGCCTCGGTCGACCTGGCCGACCTGCCCTACGCCGTCGCCCCGGCCGGCAACCGAGCGCGCGGCCTGCGCGAACTCCTGGATCACCAGAGCCCCGGGTCCGCCGGCGGCGATGCGGTCCTGGGCGACCCCTTCCACGCCAGCACCGAGCTGATCGCGGCCGTCACCGGCCCGCCCGAGCACGAAGCGCCGGGGGTGCGCCTGACGCTGCGGGCCGACTTCGACGTCACCCAGGAGCCCGCTGCGCAGCGCGGGGCGATCGCGGTGGGCGAGGTCCTGGACCGGGGCCGCCGGCCAGCCGGGCCGCTGGTGCTGCCGGCTGACTCGCTGAACAGGCACGTATTCGTCTGCGGCGCCACCGGCGCGGGCAAGTCGCAGACCGTGCGCGCCCTGCTCGAGGCCGCCACCGCGGCCGGGATCCCGTGGCTGGTGGTGGAGCCGGCCAAGGCCGAGTACCGGCTGATGGCCGCGCGGCTGGCCGCGGCCGCCCCGGCCGGCCCTGCGGCCGACGCGGACTGCGCGGTGCCCGCGGAAGTGGTGCGGATCAGGCCGGGGGAAGCAGACGCGATCGCGGCCGGCCTCAACCCGCTCGAACCGGCGCCGGACGCCGAAGGCCGCCGGTTCCCGCTGCAGACCCACGCGGACCTGGTCAAGGCCCTGTTCATCGCATCCTTCCGGTCCGAGGAGCCGTTCCCGCAGGTACTAAGCGCGGCTCTGACCAGGGTGTACGAGGATGGCGGGTGGGACCTGGCGCTCGGCGAGCCTGCCGCGGCGGGCGCGGACCCCGGCTATCCGAGCCTCACCGACCTGCAACGAGCCGCGACCAGGATCGTCCAGGAGGTCGGCTATAGCCAGCGGATCACCGACGACGTGCTCGGCTTCATCAAGGTGCGGCTTTCCAGCCTGCGCCTCGGCGCTACCGGCCGGTTCCTGGAAGGCGGCCACCAGCTCGACTTCGGCGGGCTCCTTCGAACCAACGCCGTGTTCGAGATCGAGGACGTGGGCGACGACAGCGACAAGGCGTTCCTCATGGGCACCGTGCTGATCAGGCTGGCCGAGCACCTGCGGATGGTGAACCGGGCGCAGCCGGTCCCGGCGGGGCTGCGCCACCTCACCGTGATCGAGGAAGCACACCGGCTGCTTCGCCGTCAGGAGCCTTCCGGCGGAGCCTCCGGGGGCGCGGCCGGGCACGCGGTGGAGATGTTCGCCGGCCTGCTCGCCGAGATCCGCGCGTACGGCGAGGGGCTCGTCATCGCCGAACAGATCCCGGGGCGCCTTATCGCCGATGTCATCAAGAACACCGCGGTGAAGATAACCCACCGGCTGCCCGCGGCCGACGACCGAGATGCCGTGGGCGCGACGATGAACATGACCAGAACCCAGAACCGCTTCCTGGTCACGCTCAGGCCGGGCGAGGCAGCGGTGTTCACCGACGGCATGGACTATCCGCTGCTGGCGCGGATGCCCGACGGCAGCGGCCGTGAGGCAGCCACCCATCCCTCCACCGCGAGTCCCGCCGGCGTGGTCAGGCCGCGCAGCACGACCTGCGGCGCGGACTGTATCGGCCGGCCGTGCACGCTGCGGGATATGCGCGTGGCCCAGCGCGCTCTCGACGAGTGCCCGGGGATACGGCTATGGGCCGAGCTGTCGGTCCTGGCCCATCTGACCGGCTGGCCCATGCCGGTGCCGAGGGCCGCGCTGCGGTCGCTCCTGCGGACGATGCCGTCCCGGGTACGAGATTGCGCCATCTCGCACGGCGTGGACGCGGCCCTGGCCGTCCGGGTGCCGGCCATCGCCGGGCGGGTCAGCCCGGCCGGCCTCGGCTTGCACGTCAGCACCGCGATCAGGGCCAGGGTGTCGCGCGGGACCTGGCTGTGCCAGCGGGAGGAACCCGAATGGCTCGCCCCGGCCTACAAGTGGGCCTTCGTCCTGGACGCGCTCAAATCGGCCGCAGGGAACAACCCGGGGGGCGGCCCGCACCCGCGTAGTCCGGATTGGCAAAGAGCGTACGGCCGGGCCATCGCGGGTGATACCTGCGCGCGGCAGGTCGGCACCGTGCAGCGCTGGCACGACAGCGCGCAGCGCGACGCGCGGGCGGTCCGGGCGGTCGCGTTCGGCGTGGACCGCCCGTCCGGCGTGGAAAAAGCGGTAGCGGCCAGCGCGCAGGACGACGACTTCGCCGAGCGGCTGACCGAGAACCTCGACGAGTTCGTCGACTGCCGCTGGCCGCTCCTCTACCTGACGGCGGACACGCCGGGGAATCCCCCGGGCCAGCCGTAGCCCGGGCCCAGCCGTAGCCCGGGCCCAGCCGCAGCCCGGGCCCAGCCGCGGCCAGCGCGGCGGCCCGCCGTTGTCCACAATCGAATCCACATGGGTGGGCATTGAGTTGCCTGTGACCGCATGTATGCAGGAACGTTACCTTCGGAGTTTTCCACAGCGGGTGCTTGTGGATAACTCCGGTCAGGTGAGCGGGAGCAGCCCGGCAAGCCAGCCACGAGACGCGACTGACCGAGACCGCCAGCGCCAGCGGCCCGAAACGCGGGCAGGCGGGAAGTTCCGACCCGGATGCGGTCCCCCGCTTTCGTTACCTCCCCGGCGTGGTTACCTGCCCGTTGACCTCTGAACGCGCGACATCGCCCGCGGATTCATCCTCCTGGGCGCGCTCCTCGTCAGAGGATTCGGTAGCGTCCTTGGCTTCGGCGGTCGCGTTGGCGTAACGCCGCCGCATCGCGGCGGCAGCGGTCGCGCCGGCGGCGGCTGCCATCGCGCCGACGCCGAGCAGCAGGCGCCAGTCGAGCAGCCTGCCGAGGCCGGCCCGGCCCGAGGTCTCTTCATACGGCCTGACCTGGCGAGCGGTAGCTCGCAGCGCCGATGAGACCCTGGGCGCGACCGAGGCGTCAACGGCGTCCGCGGCGCCCTCCAGGCGTGGCGCGGTCCACGTCCGCATCCCGTAGATGGCATCTTCGAGCCGCGGCGCGGCCCATACCGTTGCGCTCTGGACGCCCTGGCGGACTCCCTGGACCGCTGCCGTTCCCGCGCGCCTTCCCATCGGGACCACCAGTACAACGACGTCCTTCGCGCGCGAACCGATCGTGCCCGTGCCGTCGGTTGTGCGGTCGGTATTCATAAGGGACACAGTAACCTCCCGAGCGTAATCTCGTTATCACAGACTTCCCGCCCTGGCTGGGTTCAACCGTCCCGTGCTACCGGTACGGTGAGGACGGAAGGAAAATTTACAGCGGCGAAATATCGGGACATTGTACGGCCCGACGAGGAGTTAAGCGCATGACAGACACGCTGACGGCGACGCTGCAGACCAGCCAGGGAAAGGTGGTCGTCCGCCTTTTCCCTGACCACGCACCGAAGACCGTGCGCAATTTCGTGGAACTGGCCGAGGGCGGCAGGGAGTGGACGGACCCTCGCACGGGGCGTGCGACTACGGCCAAGCTGTACGACGGGACCGTGTTCCACCGGGTTATTCCCGACTTCATGATTCAGGGCGGGGATCCGCTCGGCAGCGGCCGGGGCGGCCCTGGTTACCGGTTCGCCGACGAGATCCATCCGGATCTCACCTTCAGCCGGCCGTACCTGCTGGCGATGGCGAACGCCGGACCGGGCACCAACGGCTCGCAGTTCTTCATCACGGTCGTCCCCACGCCGTGGCTCAACGGGAAGCACACCATCTTCGGCGAGGTCATCGAGGGCGCCGACGTGGTTGACCGGATCAGCCGGGTGAAGACCGGCAGCCAGGACAGGCCGGCCGAAGACGTGACCATCGAGTCGGTCACGGTGGACCGCGCCGACCCGGCGACCAGCTGATCGGGCCAAGCCGTGAGCGCGCCCAGCGATCCCGGACCGGCCGAATCGGGTCAGTGGGGCCAGCCTGGGCCTGGGCAGCAGGCCGGGCCTGGGACCCCCGCCTGCTACCGTCACCCTGGCCGGGAAACGTACGTCTCCTGCGTCCGGTGCGGGCGGTATGCGTGCCCCGACTGCATGCGCTCGGCCTCGGTGGGGCAGCAGTGCGTGGACTGCGTGGGTGAGGGCGCGCGGGGTACCCGGCAGGCCAGGACCGTGTTCGGCGGCCGCCCGGCCGCCGGTGCCGTGGTCACCTGGACGCTGGTCGCGATCAACGTCGCGGTTTTCCTGGTCACCTGGGTCCGCCCGGGCGTCGTCAACGACCTGGAGATGCTCGGATACGCCCGGTACACGTCCGGCGGTGCCATGCACGGCGTCGCCGCCGGGGAATGGTACCGGCTGGTCACGTCGGCGTTCGTGGCCCCGGCGACCGGGCTGAGCGGCCTGGGCTTCGTGGACATCCTGTTCAACATGTGGGCGCTGATCTTCGTGGGCCCGGCCCTGGAGGGCTTCCTTGGCCGGATGCGCTTCCTGGCCGTCTACCTGCTCAGCGCGGTGGGCGGCGCGGTGATGTATTACTTCCTCGCGCCGCCGAACTATCCGGCCGTGGGCGCCTCGGGCGCCATCTTCGGCCTGTTCGGGGCGTGGTTCGTCGTGGCCAGGCGGCTTCGCCTGGACAGCCGCGGGATCGTCGTGCTGATCGTCATCAACCTGGCCCTCAGCTTCTGGTGGCACAACGTGATCGCCTGGCAGGACCACATCGGCGGGCTGCTCACCGGAGCGCTCCTCACGGCGGCCTACGCGTACGCTTCGGGCAAGAACCGGGCCGTGCTGCAGGCGCTCGCCACCGTCGCCATCCTGGCGGTGCTCGTCGTCGCGGTCATGGTCAGGACCGGCCAGTTGACCGGGGCGTGACGGTAACGACTGGACCGGAGGGGCAGTCGGGATCAGCGCCACCTCGTGGCCAGGACGAGGCCGGCGACGATGAACACGAAACCCACCACGAGGTTCCACGCGCCCAGTGCCGAAATACCCGGCACGGATCCCTGGGTCACGTAATACACCACTATCCAGGCCAGGCCGATGACCAGGCAGGCTACGATCGCCGGCCCGACCCATGGCGGGCTGACCTTGCGCCTTCCCGACTTGGGCGGCGGCGGCGTGTAGACCGTCCTCTTGCGGACGCGCGACTTGGGCACGACGGCCTCCTGCGTAACAAACCCTGCGGTGCGGAACCTAAGCGTAGCCGCTCGGTGCCGCAGCCGCCCGATCCACCGTCGCCGGGCCGGCCGCCTGGGTCAGAACCCCCCGCCGCCCTGACCGCCGCCGCCCTGGCCGCCGCCGCCCTGGCCGC